>NZ_BSDA01000004.1:0-60522 GCF_036985185.1 Hydrangea phyllody phytoplasma | reverse complement strand
GATTTTTTTTAAAAGAAACAATATTTTGAAAAAACTCAGTAATCGCCTACAAAAATCCCTTGATTAGCTAAATACTGTTGCGCAGCTGTACCTCCAAAAGCTTGTAAAACTAATCTTTGCCAACCTTGATTTAATTTTGGATGCCTAACAACTGTTTGTCCAAAAAAAAACATCGAATCAGCGGTCAAATCAGTAGTTGTTTCTTGAATATAAATTTTGGCAACCGAACATAATGCAAAAGGAAATTGCAAAACTATTAAGGCATGTCCTGCTTCATGATAAGCTGTTAGTTGACTAGTAGTAAGGGGTGTTGGTGTTTGCATCATAGAAAAATGCAAAATATGAGAAAAATCAGGTTTTAGGATTTGTCCATTAGCACACCAAATTTCTTTAATAGTTTGTATATTGTCTTGTGTTGGCATATAATATTTAAAAATAGATCCACTTGGTAAAATCGCTTGTGTAAGCAAACAAGAGTCTAAAAAACCTTCAATAATTATGCCATTTGGTTGGATTTCTCTTAAAAATTTTTCTTCTTCTTGTAAAATAGAACAATTAAACTTTTTATTTTGGTGCTCTTTGGCTTGTATGGAAATTTGCATCACTTTATTATCGCGGTGTTCTTTGCCTTCTTTCATTAACTGAGTTTCCAAAAGTTCAGGCATTAAAGGAATATATTTTTCATCCGTATAAATATTATAATGAGGTTTTGCAGAAGATAAATGGTGTTTTTTTAATGACATATTGATAGAAGGTTTTGCAAAACAAGCCCCTACAGGAACAACATCACAAATAATATGGGTTGGGTTAGTACTTAAATCAATTGACAATTTTTTTGGCGAATCTATAAATTCTTTTATCCCAATTATTACAAAAATAATAATAGCAATGTTTGTCCAAAATAATTTTGGGATTTTAGAAATCGTATTTAGTTTTTTATCTCCTTAAAATTAAAAAAGTTAAATTAAAATTTAACATGAAAAAATAACATAATAAAGTGATTAATGTTATTTGAAATAATAAAGTTTTTTGGATGATATAAAATAAAATCATATAGCAAATAATAAATAATGTGATTTATTAATGGATGATAAATTTTATACTTGATAATTAGTTATCAAAATGATATACTACAAATAAACAAATATTAAAATTCTACATCATATATTATTATATTTTATAATATGGATTTAAGAATTATAAATTTGAATGCATTTGGGTGATTTATATATTTAATAAAACCACTTTAAAAAAATTTTATAACTAATTCCATCCTCAAAAATTTATTATTTTGTTTCATCCAATCCCAAATCACAACAACTGCCAAAAATTAACTAAAACGGATACAAAAAAATAACAATTTTTTTCAAAATTCACCCAATTCCACCCAAATAATTCCCAAAATAACGGTTTTTGGTTCCAAATTCCCAAAATAATGTATTTTTTTAACATTTATTATTAGCTTTTATTTTTTGTTTTGTTATAATTTAATCAGGCTTATAAAAAATAATTGATCATCAAAAAAAAGATGACTAGAATAAACGAACTAAAAAATAATTTAATTTTGCAAAATTGACCCAAGATAATACTTTATAACTTTGGTTGTGGTATTTTTCTGATTTATTTTTAGTAGTTATAAAAACAATATAACTAATTTATTAAACTTGCAAATGCAAAACAAAAAGGCAAGAGCAAGAAGGCAAAAAAACATACAAATGACTTTGCACACAAACAAGACTAACAAACCACATAAACCACATAACTCAAAACCCCAACCAAACTCCCCCACCAAAAAATTATCTTACTCAATTATCATCCTTATTATTTTGAATTCCTTTATTCCATTTAATTTTATCCACCATTATAGCCTTGCAAATATTTTTTATATATCAGTTAACAAAATACTAAAATATAAAATTTAGTCAAAGGAAACAACTTTATATGAATAAAAAAGAAGAAATTTTGCAAATCAGTCGTCTTGATAAAGATGCTGTTGTCAAACATCTAAACACCGAAGCTTGCGGACTTACTGACAAACAAGCCCAAGAAAGACAAACTCTCTACGGTAAAAATATTATCAAACAAGGCGAATCTTTTCCGTTTTGGCAACAATTCATCAAACAATTTACCTCGGTAATGGCTATTTTATTATGGATAGCAGCATTAATGATTTTTGTAATTAATCCCAAAGAAGCAGCCATCGGTATTTCTATTATTTTAGTTATCATTGTAAATGGTTTATTTTCTTTTTCCCAAGAATACAAAGCTGATAAAATGTTGTCTTCCTTAGGTAAAATGATTCCTAAAAAAGTTCAAGTTTACCGCAACAAAAAAATAGAATTAATGGATGTTATTGAACTTACCATTGGAGATGTCATCTTTTTAGAAACAGGAACCCAAGTTCCAGTGGATGCACGTATTATTCAATCTAATAGCTTTTTTGTTGACAACTCAATGTTATCAGGCGAAACCATTCCTTTAAACCGTACTGAAATGCCAAACCTCGAAGATAATCATTCAATTGCTGAAATGCCTAATTTAGTTTATGCAGGTACTACAGTTACTCAAGGTAGTTGTTTTGCAGTTGTTTATGCTATTGGAAATAACACCCAAATTGGAGAAGTTTCAAGCATTGCTCAAAGCATTGAAAAAGGCAAAAGTCTTCTAGACCAAGAAATGCACCACATTGTTAAAAAAGTAAGTATTATTGCTTCTTGTGCAGCTTTATTTGTCTTTATGATTTGTTTTTTCAAAGCAGAAAAATATAATATAGATTCTTTTAGAGCAGCAATTGTTTGTGCAGTTGGTATGTTAGTTGCAAACATTCCTGAAGGCTTACTTCCTACCGTTAATCTAAGTTTAGCAGTTGGTTCTCAAAGAATGGCTAAACAAAACGCTTTAGTTAAAAAAATCTCTTCCCTAGAAACCCTCAGTTCTACTACTGTTATTTGTACTGATAAAACAGGAACTCTAACTCAAAACCAACTTACAGTAAGAAAAATTGTAACTCCTGATGGCACTATCAAATTAAAAGGTTCTGGCTATAACGACGAACAAACATTTAGTGTTTGCCCAAACAATACTGCCTCCAAAAAGGGAATTGAAAAATTCTTAATTGCATCAGTTCTATGCTCTGAGGCTAAATTAATTCCTACGCCAACTAAACCCCACCAATTTGAATTAATCGGTAATCCTACTGAAGGAGCTTTATTAATTGCGGCTAAAAAATACGGTTACAACATTGAAGAAGTAAAAAACAACTTAGAAATCATCCAATTAAACCCATTTACTTCCGAACGTAAAAAAATGAGTGTCTTAGTTAAAAACAACCAAGAACCTGCATATGACACAAATTCACAATATCTCTTTATTAAAGGAGCTCCTAATATTGTCCTTGAACAATGTCAAATGCAATACAAAGGTTCTCAAGTAAGTCCTTTTAGCCCTCATGAAAAAGAATCTTTCCTTAAACAAAACGACCAATTTGCAAGCCAAGGATACCGCGTTCTTGCTCTTGCTTACAAAAAAATTGAACAAAATCCTCCCCTAGAAGAAGATATGGTTTTCTTAGGTTTTGCAGTTAATTACGACCCACCAAGAGAAGAAGTTAAAGAAGCAGTTAAAAACTTAACTCAAGCAGGACTAAAAATTACTATTATTACAGGAGATTACAGTCTTACTGCTGCTGCCATTGGTAAACAAGTAGGAATCATCCAAGACAAGTTCGTTGGTTTAGACGGCTGTGACCTTGACAAAATGTCTTTAGAACAATTACAAGAAGTCCTCAAAAGCCCTCATCCAGTTGTCTTTTCACGCACTACTCCCAAACATAAATTAAAAATTGTTCAAGCATACCGCAACAATGGAGAAGTAGTAGGAGTTACTGGCGACGGAGTTAATGACATTTTAGCCCTTAAAGCAGCTCACATAGGAATTGCTATGGGAAAAGCAGGCACTGATGTTGCTCGTAATGCTGCTGATATGATTTTATTAGATGATAATTTTGCAACTATTTCCAAAGCTGTTTTAGAAGGACGTTGTATTTATGAAAACATCAAAAAATTCATGACTTATGTCTTTGCTTCTAATATCCCTCAAATCTTTCCTTTCATCGCTATTGCTTTTTTAGGAGTTACAGAACCTTACTTATATGTTTTACAAATTTTAGCAATTGATCTTTTAACTGACTTAATTCCTGCTATTGCTCTAGGAGCTGAAGAAACTGACCCAAGTTTATTAGTCCAAAAACCACGTACTAAAAACGACCATCTAATGGACACTAAAGTATTAAAACGTAGTTATGGCTTTTTAGGAATAGTTGAAGGTTTAATGTCTTTAGCATTTTTTTGTGCAGTTTACAATTTTAATACAAAAGACAACTTCTTCCTAGCTTCTACTATGGCATTTGGAGCTGTTATCTTTGCTCAAGTAGGAAACGCATTTGCTTGTCGTTCTAACAAACTTTACTTTTGGCAAACTATCAAAAAACCTAATAAAATATTGTACTATGGTATTATAATTGAAGTATTATTCTTTGTATTAATTACTAAATTTAGTTCTTTAAGTGATATATTCCATACTAAGGATATTAATATATCTCATTATTTATGTTTATTATTATGTCCTTTAGTTATGTTATTATTTGATACTATCTGGAAAAAAGTATTTGCATTTAAGAATCAAAAATAATCAAAAATAAACTAATACTTACAATTAAATAATTTATAAAAGACCTCTTTTTTAGAGGTCTTTTTTTGTTTATTAATATAATTATTAAGTCTCCTAAACTCATAAAACTACTTTTTTAACTATTATTGAGCGTTCTTTACGCAAAAAAAAGAGTAAAATAAAAGTAAGGGAAATGTTTTTTGTTCCCTATAAAACTAAAAGGAAATGATAAAGGAGACAAAAAATATGCAACAACCACAAAAAGACAATAAAAATTTTATTGTACTTACAATATCATTTACAGTATTAATGTTAGGATTAATTTTATGTGTTTGTTGGGTTTTAAAATCTAAACAAGAACCAACAAAAGAAGAAACATTTAAGCCGCCCACACAAACTTACAAACCTAATTATAGTAATAACGAAGGAACTTATACAGGAAGTCAAGTCAATCAAAATCCTTACTTGCCTTCTCAAACATTTATAACCACATCACAACCACATCACAACCACAAACAACAAACTCTCAACCAACTCAAACCCAAACTCCACAAGGAAAACTAATCAAAAAACAAGAATATAAATCCAATGGCACAAAAACTGATTATTGTACCTACGAATACAACTCCAAAGGACAATCAACCAAAAAAAATTATGATTTTGATGGCACAAAAGATAATTACATCACCTACGAATACAACTACCAATGATTATTTTCATAATTGAAGCATTTCACAATAACCTCTTATAAATAAGAGGTTATTTCTTTTAATAATATTAATCATATATATAATAAAAACAAGTTAATTACTTAACTTGTTTTTATTATATCTTAATTTAATTTTATATAATGTTTTTCTTTGGGTTTAACTTCTTTTTTAGGAACACTTAATTTTAATAAACCTTGTTCCAAAGAACCTTTAATATCTTCTAAAAGAAAATCATCACCTAAATAAAAACTACGTCTCAAAAATCCTTGAAATCTTTCTTTACGTATAAAATTAGCTTCTTTAATTTCATTTTTTTTAGAATTTTTAGCCTCAACTACTAAATAACCTTCTTCCAAAGCAACTTTAACATCTTCTTTTTTAAAACCTGGTAATTCAATAGTAATAAGGTATTGATTATCTTGTTCTTGAATATCAGTTTTCATAATATTGTTGTTGTTAGTTAAAGAATTTGTTTTAAAATCTTCAAATAAATTTTCTAATAAATCTTGATTTTGATTAATTAAACTAAATAGCATTTTTATCACTCCTTTTTTCTTCTTTCTAACTTAAAAAATGAAAAAACGATTTTCTATAATTTGTTCATTTGAACTTAAAGCGATTTTAGATGAAAATATAAATCTTTACTGTCTTTTTTGATAATCTCTTATGTTTATTTTATTTTTTATAATATGTATAAAACATTTAATCCTTTAAGCTCAATTTTATTTTAACAAAAATTTTTGGCACTGTCAATACATTATTGCTATTTTTTTTACAAACTAATAAATAAATTTTAGGGTAAAATAATAATGAAGGGTGTTTTACATTTTAAATAAATCCCAAAAGAAAAAAAATACTTTTATTTATATTTTATTTAACATAGCTCATAATTAGAAAAAAGTTTTATGAAAAGAATTAATTTTTATCGTAAATTTATCTTATTTTTTAACATATCTATTCTCTTTTGGCTAAGTTTTATTCAATTACAAAATTACTCTTATACTAGTCAATTTATGAATAATTCCTTATATTTTGATAAACTACATGAAAATAACCAAACTAAAACTATTAAACAAACTATTAAAGCTTTGGAACAAGAAAAAGACATTTTAAAAGAAAACATTAAAAAAGATATTAAGGAAGAACAAATTAAAAATACTAATCAAATACAAACCAACAAAGACCAAATTTGGCAAATACATACAAATGATAAAACTGCTTTGGGAATTATTTTTTATAGTTTCAAAATTACAAACAATAGTGACCATGAAAATGAAAAAACACCATCAATTAACAATTCAGAACAAAAAATATATTTTGCTCTTACTCCTAAAAATATCATACAACCAAACAACATTATAAAATTATCAAATCCCCAAGGAGAAGAACGGGGCACTATTCAAAATCAAGTATTAACTAAATATAATATTTTTACTCCCTTATTAAAAGATTTTGATATTATCACTTTTAAATCTCATAAACAATATATAATTACTCCTTTACAAAGACAAAACAAATATCACCAAGGACAACCAATTCATTCTTTTTCTACAACTATACCACAAGCAATTGCCTTTCAACAAAGTCATATAAGTGAAGATATTGAAGTTAACAATGAATTAGATGAAATATTTATTGCTATTTCTAGTCGTTGTAATTCCAACAATAAACAAACTATGTTTTGGACTGAAAAAGGCAATTTAATTGGTTTTTTAATAACTCCTGAAATAAAAAAAGAAAAAGGAATTAAATATATTAAAGCGATTCCTTCCATAAATTTTAATAAAACTATAATAAATGACGAACCTTCAATAATAAAACTTATCAATGCAATTATCAACCCCAATAATATAAATAATATAGTAGATAAAGATACAGAAACAAAGACAAAGACAAAGGAAAAAGAACCGCCCAACAACCAAATACTAAAAGACATCAATTTAATTACTTTATTTATCAATACTGGTTATAGCCTAGGAACAGGAATAATTGTTTACAAAGAACAAATAAATAACCACACCATATATTATGCACTAACCAATCGTCATGTAATTGAAAGTTTTTATCATACATCAAATCACCAAAAACAAATAACAATCAAAAACAATCAAGGATTAAACAAGCAAGCAAAACTATATGCTTTTATTAATAACAATCGTGAATACGACGATATAGCTATCATAACTTTTACTATTCCTAACTCCGATACTACTAAAAAATTAGATGAAGTTCTTGCCAAATACATTAATTTTGATAAAGATATACAAATACCTATCCATCAAGGAGAACAAGTTTGGGTATTAGGTTGCCAAAAAGGCTTACAAACTAACCAATTCCAAAAACCAACAAAACTAAAATGGAAACAATGGTATTTTAACCTAATGCCTCACCAAAGACCTCAATTTAGACAAAATTTATTTAAAACAGGAGTTATTTCTTTTCTCAATGAAAAAGAAATTAACTCTGATATGACCCTAGATTCAGGCAATAGCGGAGGACCTCTTTTTAATGCTGAAGGAAAATTAATAGGCATAAATAGGAGTTATCATAAAATTTTGCGCATTTCTCAATCAATTAACATTAACTACATCAAACAACAATTCTATACTTTACTCAAATCCAAAAAAGAAAACATAGCAAATAACAAACCAAATAATATTGCATTCCAAACGACTAACACTAATACAAATCATATTGCAAACGAACTTAACATCTTACAAAATGAAAAACTAAACGAACAAAAGCCCCACATCCAAACCAACATCTTTTTAGAAGACCTCCATACTTATATAAAAGAACAGCCCGAACAAAAAATAATTTTTCAAAATAAAGACAACCAAGAAACTCTACTTACAATAAATTGTCATGGTTTAGAAACAATACAATTAGTTAATTTTGATACTCACAAATACAAGCAATTAGAAATTAGTTTAGCAAATACTAATCAATTTAGTATCTCTTTACAAATTCAAATTTTTGATTATAACAATAAAAAAAGTTATGAAGAAACAATTCAAATCCCTAAAATTGACATAGATAAAATGTTTTTATCATTTACTAAACAAACTTTTTCTTATAACAACATTTTAGAAAACCAAAAAAAGATTTTAGAAACTAATATCAAATTGGCAAAAACCACCTTCCAAAGCCCCACAAAACCAAATACTTTTTATAATCTTTTTGATAACAAAGAACAAATAATTAAAGAAGATATGTTAAAAACTATAGTTTTATGCCAAGATTATTACAATTCCCAAAATATTAACTTAGGAGTTATTATTGACAAAAAAACTGTAAATAATTCCGATAATACTTTTATATATACTGTCATTTTACAAAAAAATAGAACAAACCTAGACACTTCTTATCTCTTAGATGCTTTCCAAAATATTTGTAATGAAAACGTTAAAATAACTATCCAAACACCTTTTGGCTTACAAGATGAAAAAGGAAAATACAAAACCATAGCCACCCATAATAATCCTTTTAGCTACATAACTTTTGAATCTAGAACAAATTATCCTGTTTGTACCTTTGTTCCTGATAAAAAACTTTTATTAGGAGAAAAAATATATTTAATTAGTAATCATAATAACATCTCTGATAAAGCCTTAGCGCCTCATATTTTTCAAAGCCATTTAGCATTACTAGATAACCCAAACAGCCAAGTAATTACAATAGATAGTACTTTTTTAGAAAATTATTTTAACTTAGAAGAAAGCCTTTATTATAATAATTGGTTTGCCTTTGATTCTCAAGGAAATCTAATTAATATTTGCTCTCAACAAGATATTTATCATCTACACAAAAGTCAATTTCCTTTTATTACATTTCCCAAAAATAATATTTTTCCAAATAAAATACTAAACATTACTAATGCCAAAATAGCAATATTTTTAATATGGACTTTTATTTGCATTATAGTTTTTGTAATAATAGATATCAAAAGTTTTAAAGATAAATACAGTATTGTATATAAATTACAATATTTTTTGTCTTTTTAGAACTAAATAAACAAAAAAAGAGACTTAAAAAGTCTCTTTTTATCTTAATATCTTGTTTTTAGTATATTGATTTATTTTCCCACACTTCAACTTAACTTAAATTAGCATCTTTCAATAAAGTTTTAGTATATTGATGTTGAGGAAAGACAAAAATATCTTTAACATTTGCTATTTCTACTACATTACCATGATACATTACAGCACATCTACCACAAAAATACTTAACTATGGATAAATCATGAGAAATAAAGACAATAGTAAGTTTTAATTTTTCTTTCAATTCATTTAAAAGATTAAGAATTTGTGCCTGAATGGAAACATCCAAAGCAGAAACAGGTTCATCAGCAATAATTAAAGTAGGTTTTACAATTAAGGCTCTAGCAATTACAATTCTTTGTTTTTGTCCTCCTGAAAATTCATGAGTATAACGCGCCAAATCACTTTCTTACAATCCTACTAATTTAATCATTTCCAAAACTTGTACTTTTCTTTGATTTTTATCTTTAATTCCTTGATAAATCAAACCTTCTTCTACTAAATCTCTTACAATCATTCTTGGATTAAGAGATTGATCAGGATCTTGAAATATCATTTGAATCTCTTTTAATTTTTGTTTATCTTTAAGATTTTGGGGATTTTTTAAAACCTTGTTGAACTAAATATGTTTTTTTATCCACGCTACCACTGAATTGTTCCATTTTTTTAGACATTTTTTTATTTCAAAATTACTCTTTAAGACTTAAAATTAAATAGATAATTTCATATCTTTTCAAACTAACAAATAATTTCATTAAACTTAAAAAGTGTCTAATGTTTTTTCATAATTTGCTAGTTTCAAAAGATATTTTTTTTAAATATTTTATCCCTACACTATATATATAGGCCGAAAAAACGAAAAACTCACCTATAAAACGACATGGATTAAATTTTTTACGAGATTATGCGGAGTTTTTGATTTTAGGTCGGTTATGCCAGATAATAACAGGGTTAAAGGGCAAATTGCTTACCATAAACACTAGCGAATTTGATGGGAAGAGACAAAAAAACCAAAAAAAGTAGTCAAAAAAAATAGTCCTAAAAGTAAAAAAATGACCCCTCAAATGAGGGGGTCTAAATTAGTTTAAAAAATGATTCTTTTAAATTTATGCCAAAATTGTAAAAAAATTTTTGATTGTTTATTTAAGAAGATATCACATTTCATTTAAATTAATTAAAAAGACCAACTTAAAAGTTGGTCTTAATATTATTTTATCCTATTGCTCTTTATTTTGATGATTCTTCATCATTTTTAGTATTAAATTTATTCGTATAAAGGGCAATGTATTGTTTGACTGGATTGATAAAGATTAAACTTTTAAAATTTCAATTTTTTCTTGAATTAATTTTAAAGGAATAGTCCACCATATTTGCCAACTCATACTAGGTGCAATTTTAAATTCTACTCCTTTATTGTTAATTAAAAAATAATCTTTTTTTCTTTTTTCCCAAATATTTAGTTTGCTTATTTTTCAAATGTCTTTCGGTAAATAGCAAATCTGATAAATATGCCTTTTATCTGTTTGTTCTTCGTTTTTATGATATGGAATAGTAATTGTAAAAGAATTATTTTGGTTAATAAACTTTGTGATTTGTTCTAAATTCTCTTTAAATCTTCCCAATCGATAACCAGAAAGAATTAAATTTATTCCTGATTTATCTATTTTACCTGATTTAATTTGTAGCTGTATTTTATTATTAATTAAAATATCACAATCTATTTTATGATTATTACCACTCCATTTAACAACATCAGTATTTGAAAGATCTTTTTTAATACTTTTAACAATTAATTCTTCTAACTGCCAACTACTGCATCTACCACAATCAAAAAGTTCATGATATTTTTCTAAATATTTTTTAAAATGATTTACCATAGTTTGGTTTAATTTATACACTTTTTAATACTTCCTTAATTAACATCACATAATCAGGGTTTATTTCAATACCAATATAATTTAGATTTTTCTTTTTAGCAACTAAACATTCTGAACCTGAACCAGCAAAAGGAATTAAAACATTACCTTTTTGATTTTTCATAATCACTGAATCAATTAATTTAGTAGTTAACATTTGGGGTTTTTGAGTAGGATGAATAATAGTTTGATGAGGTTTTTGATGATTTTTTAGTTCTTTAGAATTAAAAATTTTACAATCACAAGTTTTACATAAAAAGAACCGTTCTTTTAATCCTGCACCACCTGCTAAAGCGGGAACTTTAATGATATCACGTGGGAGAGCTCCTTTTTCGTTTACGCGATACAAAGTTTCAGAATTACCAAAACGTCCTAAAGTACCAATTCTTTTTTTTCCATCACACTTCAAAAAATTGGAGGTATAAGGTTCTCTAATTTGATCGATATTAATTTCAGGTTTTTTGTTATTCCAAAGACATAAAATTGATTCATAAGAACGTTGCCAAAAATTACAAGAAGGCATGTTTTATTAGTATAATGCCAAGCTAAAATTCTTTGTTTTTCGTAAGGAAATTGAGCCGCAACCCGAGCTAAAATTTCGGGATAACCATACATATAAAAAATACCATCTGGAGTCAATAATTTAAGGCATTGTTGAATCCAATCCAAAGACCATTTTAAATACCCATCTATTTCTAACAAATCGCGGTTATTACCAAAATTTTTACCAATATTATAAGGTGGGTCAGCGATAACAATATTGAATTTAATATTTTGAAGTTGTGGTAAAAACTCACAAACATCGCCTAAAATAATATGAGAAAAAGAATCAATTTTATCAATAAAATTCGTTTTATTTGTTAAAATATTATTTTGAAATTTTACTATATCGATATGTGGATATTCAATTTCAAGTTGAGTAATTATTTTTTTTAAGTCTGTATCATAATTTTTAGGAACAGATTTTTGTTTTTCCCAACGTTTGATAGTACCTTTATGAACTTGGAAATAATTTAACATAAAATCTATTCCTTTGATTTTTTTGATACTGAAAAATGCATCAAAAGAAGTCATATTTTTCATTTTTTTACCCTTCTTTCTTCTTAAATGTTGTATCATAGTTTGTTTCTATTTCTGATTTGAATTATATTAGTTTAAAAAATGATTCGTTTAAATTTATATCAAAATTGTTAAAAAAAATTTTGATTGTTTATTTAAGAAAATATCACATTTCATTTAAATTAATTAAAAAGACCAACTTAAAAGTCGGTCTTAATATTATTTTATTCTATTGCTCTTTATTTTGATGATTCTTCATCATTTTTAGTATTAAATTTCTTCGTATAAAGGGTAATGTATTGTTTGACTGGATTGATAAAGATTAAACTTTTAAAATTTCACTTTTTTCTTGAATTAATTTTAAAGGAATAGTCCACCATATTTGCCAACTCATACTAGGTGCAATTTTAAATTCTACTCCTTTATTGTTAATTAAAAAATAATCTTTTTTCTTTTTTTTCCAAATATTTAGTTTGCTTATTTTAAAAATGTCTTTCGGTAAATAGCAAATCTGATAAATATGTCTTTTATTTGTTTGTTCTTCGTTTTTATGATATGGAATAGTAATTATAAAAGAATTATTTTGGTTAATAAACTTTGTGATTTGTTATTTTAACTCCTTAATAAATTTTATTATTATTGTTCATAAACAAAAGAAAAACTGAAAGCATAAGGGTTCATTTGAATATAAAAAAAAGACCTTCAATTTTGAAGGTCTTATAATATAAAAATAAAATTTAAAATTATAGAATTATTTACAATTTTTTTCTAAAACTATATTTATTTTTTATTTCTAATTCTTTTTTATCTTTAAAAGAATATTTTTTATTAAATTGTTATTTCTTTTTTTAATTAAAATTTGAATATAAAAAAACCTTCAAATTAAAGGCATTAATTATATTTATTTTATCATAATTATTTTTTTGACAATTAAATTAAATTTAGCAAATAATATTAATAAAAACCAAATTCAATTAAATTAGTTTAACATTTTTGTTTTTTTATTTCAAACTTATTTTTAATTTAAAAAGTTTTTGTTTTTTATTTGTGAATAAAATTGATCCAAAAAAAATTGTAGTTCGTTGGAACTCAGAACTTTAAGATTTTGTTGATTTGCTACTTTTTTTAATTCTTTCATTTTATATTCACTATAATAATCGCCATCACAAATGAATAAAATCATTATATTTTTATTATATTTTTGGGTGTCAGTTTTGGCTTTTTCAATAGATATTTTTACATCATTTTTTTGATTATCTTGCGAGCCGCCAGATTCTTTGGTATATTTGTGAAAAACATAAAAAATAATTTCTAAATCTTTATATTTAAAAGAAAAATCAATTGACTTACCTTTTGATGAGATATACTGATTTATTTCTTTTTTTTGAACTATTTCTTGTTTTTTTATAAAAATACTTTTAGGTTTACACACTTCGGATATATTATTTATATCATTTTTTAAAAATTCAGCAAATACTTTTTCATAAAAGTTTTGTTTTAAAGGTTCTAAAATAAACCAAGCTTTTAAAAAATTATTATGTTTAATTGATGTTTCTACTTCTTCTTGAATAAAATTAAATTTTTCACAAAATTTTTTAATTTTATTTAAAGTTTTTTTATCTTTAATATTGAAATTTTCCAAATTTTGTTTTAATTGTTCTTTATATTTTGTTTTATAATTTATCTTTTTCATAAATACTATCCTCATTTATATTATTACAACAATCAATAAAAGCCTTTGTTAAAATATTTCTAGCTAAATGAAAATCTAACCTACGTCTACGTTGATTATCTTTGTTATTTCCTTTGAATGGAGACAACAAAACATCCTTAGTTTGTGTTCTAAATGTATTTAAAATTTGATTTGCGTTAATAATTATTTTTTCAATTTTTGAATCATCTAAATATTTAAATTCTTCACTGTTAACTATAGTAATCGCACGAGACGAAGTTTTTATATTTGAAATATTATATTTTAATTTATTTTTATGAATGAATTTAATTTTTTTTTCAGGATTTGTGGAATCTACACCCAACAACGCAATAAATCCATTAACATCGTTAAATCGTAATTTTTTTAAAAACTCACTTTTTTCTTTAACAAAAATTTTTAATTTTTTTAATTCTTGTAAAGAACCAATTTTATCGTCATTTTTATAAATAATTTGTTTTTCTAATTTGGTGCCATTAAAACAAACAATACAAATAGGTACGGTAGTATCTTCAAAAGGATTGGGTTCAATGATAATAATTCTGTTAACATTGGTTTTATCAAATTTTGAATTAATAAAAGTTTCTGGGACAATTGCAAAACCTGGTTGATTTGTGGATATCATCTTACTTAAAGCTAATAAATAAAGATCAGCAAAATTAGATGTTTTAAAATAGTCTTTATAAGTTTGTGTATATTTTTTACGATAACAACTATTCTTTGCTAAATACGGAGGATTTGTTGATATAAAATATTTATGTTTTTTTTCATAAGGTATATTTTTTAAAGAATCATTCATTTTATATTTAACAAATTTCTTATCAATGTCATACCCTATAAAATTTAAATTATTAATTTTATTTTTAAAATAATATTTTAAAAAATTTAAAATATCCCCTTCGCCAGCGAAGGGATCTAAGATAATATGATTTTCTTTTAAATTATCAAAAATAAATTCTTCTAATGGTTTTGTGAACCAATTTTGTTTTTTAGTAAAAAATTGACCGAATTGAATTTTATTTGTCATTTGAAAAACCTATCTTTCTTTTTTTAATTGTTTTTTTCCAATAAAAATAACTAACAATAACACAAGAAGAATTTTTTTTTAATTCATTATTATAAGTATAATAATTTAAGTATTGTATTTTATTGTGATTTAGTTCATATTTACATATTTATTTTATTTCTATTCTTTTTCATTATATATTTTAACACATTTTTTATGATTATTATTTTTTTAGAGTTGATTTAGTGTTATTTTATAATTTGTTTGGAATTATTTTTCATTTATTTTAACTCCTAGTTTTTTTGATTAATAATAAGTTTCTGTTTTATTAACATAACTTTATTTTTTTAAGCCTTGATTGTTAAAAAAACTGTTTTATCGGGTTTTATTAAAAAAACAACAATAAATTCTTTTTAAGAAGGTTTATTGTTTAAAGTTCATTCACAATCTTTTCTAATTCTTTTTTAAAGACGTTTACTTGTTTCTCTAAAGGTTTTATTTTTTGGGATATTTTTTTATATTTTTCGTTAAGAGCTTTTAATGTTAGTGTTGAATAAGGAATTTTAGTTGCTAAAAATTTTTCTAATTTGATAGATCGACGATTAGTTGTCCCTAAACTTTGTCCTTCAAAATAAGATTTCATTTGAGAAGAAGTAAGGATAGCTGTTAAAAAATCTAAGTCTAAATTTTTAAACTGATCTTTCAATTTAAAACAACAAAAAGTATTTGAATAAATAGCTCCTTTTAAATGAGAAGGAATTTTGCCAAAAGCACCATTACGAGCATCAATTTGAGAATAACAAAATTGTTCGTCTGTAATGATATTGCGGTTAGATTTTATATTTTTTCCTTTGATAAAGATATTTCCTTGGGATTTTTTTTGCCATCTCGGAATAATTCCTTGACCGTTGCTTTGAACTGTTATTTGGAAATATTTTTTTTCAGGATCTAAATTAATTTTAGTTCTCGAAAAAGTAAAAAGATCACTTAATAAAAGACCTTCTTTTTGAATTATTTGGGGTTTAAATGAAAAATCATTGGTAGCTATTTCATCATAATTAAACTTTTTATAATTGGGATGATGAGGATTTTTTAAATAATCAGATAAATCATTTTTTTCTATGGGTGTTTTGTTTTTATCTAAAGTAAAACCAACATTTTGAATATCAATAAATTCTAAATTCCCTTTTTTGACCTTTATATTCTAAATAAAGAATACATGTTTTAACATTTGTATATGGTTCAAATACTCCTTGGGGCAAAGAAAAGATTTTAACATCATATTGTTCAATAATATATTTTCTGGTTTCTTTGAAAGATTTATGAAAAATAAATTGTTCAGGAACAATAATACATGCTCGCGGAGAGGAATTTTTCTTTAATGAGTCTAGACAATGTTGAACACAAATAGCATTACCATTCTCACTAAAAACATCATATAAAGCATGAACATTGTTTTTGTAGCGATTAATGGAAAGATTAAAAGGAATATTAGTCATGACAATATCATAATGGGCTGTTCTTTTATTAATTAATGAACCATCTTGTTGTTGGGTAATATTGGCATGTCCGTCGCCTACTAAAATCATATTCATCTTCGCTACATAAGCAATATTATTAATATCAGTTCCGTAAATAGAATCTTTTTTCAGTATTTTTAATTGTTCATCATCTTGAGGATCAATTTGTTTTTTGATATATTCAAAAGCATTAATTAAAATGCCGCCTGAACCACAAAAAGGGTCATATATTTTTTCTCCTGGTTTGGGTTCAGTTAAATCACACATAAAACGAATAATATTACGAGGAGTAAAATATTGTGCTAAATCATCACTAGTACCGCGATATCCTAAAAAAAATTCAAAGGCATTTCCTTTAACATCTAAAGAAGTATTTTTAAAATCAATTTGATTCAATCTAGTAATAATTTCACTGACTACATGATAATGATATTCAGGGTTTAATTTTAAAGCTTCTCCGTATTTACCCATTTTATATTTTTGATTTAAATCTTTTAAATGGCCATTTATGATGTGAATTTTTTGTTTATCATCATGACTGTTGACAATAGAATTCCAACTAGTATGAGGTTCTTTTTCTTCAATTAATCGTAGAAATAAAATTTTACAAAATTCGGTAAATCTTTCATCGCCTTTTCTTAAACCTGTAGTCCAAAGTAAATCTTCTATATTCTTTAGTTCTTTAATAAAACTATTTTCTGAATGGATTTTTTTACCAAAATTAAAATCAATTTTATAATTATTAATAAATTCCTTTAAAGTTTTTTTATTAACAAAATCTTTTAAAGGAGTATTACCATATTTCAATTCTTGGTTATAAGTGAGGTGTTTAGAAAATAAACGGTATCCATCAAAAGTAAAAATAATTTTAACATTTAAATTTTTAGCATAAGCTTCTGCTTGTTTTTCTGCTAATTTTAAATTTGAGTTTGGTTTTTTAGTTTCAATAATAGCGATAGGAGTGTTGTTATCATAAATAATAAAATCTGGTTTGTGATTTTTTAATTTTTTAAATTCTTCATGAGATTTGGGTTTTTGGGTAAAAACATCTTGATTAGGATTATTCATTTCTGTAATATATCCTAATAATTCTAATTTTTTGAAAACTTTATTTTCTATAGCGCGTTCAGTAATATTTGAATAAAAAGATAACATTTTTTTACCCTTCTTTCTTCTTAAAAATTGCATCATAGTTTGGTTCAATTTTAACTTATAACTCCTTATTTTTATTTATCCCTCAGTTGGTGTGATTTCATAGAGGGAGTTTAGTTTAGAAATAATTTAATTTTTGCATCATTAACACCAATTATCTTAATATTTTTTTGATTTTAACAAAAAACCCCCAAAATGAAAAAAGACCTTCATTATAAGGTCTTAATACCAATTAATATTTATTCCTTGAGGTTTTTTGGGTGGTGGTGTAGTATCTAAAAAATGGTAATATGTGCGAGCGCATTCATTGCCGTCAATATACCAATTATCAAAGAAAAATCCCTCAACATATTGATAATAATGGGTGTTACCATTTTCATCATAAATGGTTTGGCAAAAAACGTCCAAATTTATCTCGGACTTCGTCGCCTGTATAATAACTGCCAGGTTTAATGTAACATTGCCTTAACCAATTAATATATTCAGAACTATAATTATTGAAAATACGCAATTTTACTTTTTCATCTTTACAAGAAATAATAAATTTTTCCTTTTCGGTTTCAAAAATATTTTTAAGTTGGAGAAGTTCACACGATATAGTCTCTTTTCTATTTGTAAATGCTGACAATACCACTTTCATGCTATCAGTTTGGCGTATAAATTCACCTTCATAATCAAATAAATTATTATCTCTTTTCCATGTTCGAATGGCTTGGTAAGGATCAATAGCATCAGGTAATTCGATGCTTTTAATTCTTTTTTGGGTGCTAAAAGTGAAAAGATAAACATTTTTAGCACCATTTGATAATTTCAGCAAATCTTCAATGGTATAAGTTAGTTGGGGGAGGAGGCGGATTCCATCATCGAAATAAATAGCCTCAAATTCAAAACTTAGAAATCCACCTAAAGGGAAAGGAACAACCAAACCAGTGTTAGGAGTGGGGTTATAAAAACCTAATTTAATTAGTTTGGGTTTTTGGATGATTTTCTGTTGGATTAAGTAATTATTAATCGCTTCTTCTTTACTTTGATCAACAAAGAGATTGATGTTGATTAATTGCACATTGCACTTTTCTTCCTGAGTTTTTTGTTGAGCATCCCAAAATACGAAAGCTTCTTCGATAGCGATTTCGTATTTTAAGAGATCTTCTAAAGTGTATTTATTATCAAAAGAAGGATATTTAATATTAAAGGGATTAGAGCGGGGTTTAAAATAGACACCCATGAGTCCTTCTGGCGGATCTTTTAGGAACCACCAGAAGTAAGTATTGGCATAAGGATTGTAGGTAGGTTTTAGCAAATCACGATTATCAATTTCAATGTTGAAATATTTTAGGATTTCAGGGATACTTTCTTTGGATAAAACAGGAATGTCATATCTTTTCATTTTGGGTTGGGTCGCTAACCATTCTTGTTGGAGGGTTTGGTAATCCGCTAATTTAATTTTGGTTTCGTTTTGATTATGAAAAAAAGAAGAATGAGCATTGATGGAAAGGACAAAATTGAAATTAATAATTAATAACATAATTATTAATTTTTTAGATACAGGGAATTTTAATTACTTTAGACATTATTTAATAACCTCCTAATTCTTTTTTAATTTTTTTTGCCTGACAAATGGTAAAAAGGGATAAAAAAAAGACTCTCATAGAGAGAGTCTATTAAAATTTAATTGTATTTTGAATTTTATATTAATGCAATAATTTATTTTTTCTTTGTATTTCCTTTATGGTTTGGATCATAGGCGATAATAACAAAATATTTACCAACAGTTATACCATAAACGCGTTCTTGCAAATTAAGAGATATTTGAAAAAATAGGTTCATCTTCAGAAAGGTTAACGGCACGAGCAAACCCTTTTCGAGAAAGGGTTCTAGGTTGGACTACATGATATCTAGGACCTTTATTATGCGATTTTTTGATTTGATGCCATGTATACTCAATATATTTATTTAAAGGTGCGATAACTTTTTCTAAAACTTCTTTAAAACCTTTTATTGTTTTAAAACTTGAAATATCTGTTAAATTTTGATCGAATCGATAACGAAAAAGATTATTAACTGTTTGTTCCATATTAACAAATGTGTTTAGTGTTTTTAGAAAAATATTCTAAAATATCTTTGTTTTTAATAATGTTTTTAGACCAATCGGAATTGATATAATATGTATTTTCCCATGGGTCTTCTTCGTGAGTTTGTTGAGATAAAAAATTGGCTTCTTTGTTGCCGTATAATGAAATAATATCATCAAGGATTTGTTTTTGAGCGGCATTTATTTTAGTTGCATCTCCCATTGATAAAGAATCGGGATTTAACGGTTTATAAGTAAATTCTTTTAGTTGTGCGCACAATTCAGGAAAAACAGGACCATAAATCCAAGCTTGAATTTGTTCTTTTACAAGAGGTTTTTTAGTTTGCACTAAATGTTTTGCGTGAGCGTAATAAATCATTTTATTTAGTTTCATTTTAGTAGTTGGATGAGGATTATTTTCAACAATGTAAAGTGCAACATCAAAAACGTTAATTTGGTTTTTGTTGGGGATGATGGATGTTTTCATATTTATTCCCTTCCTATTTTTTATATTGTATATTTTAACATATTTTTTGATGATTTTTAATTGTTTAATTAATTTTTTTGGTTTTTGATTATTCTTTTTTTTTGATTTGCTCCTTCTTTTTTTGGTTTTTTGCTCTTTTTGTTTGATTTGGATGAATTTGGGTATAAAAAAAAGACTCTTGTTTAAAGAAGTCTTGTTATTTGGATAAGTAAGTATGGTTAAATAAAAAAACCCCTTTTGGAAAGGGGTTTTTTATAAAAAAGATAATTTTTATGTTGATAATATTTTTAGTTATTTTCATCATTTAAATTGTTTAAAAGGTTTTTATAAGTTTTTAATTGTTCTTTTTGATTATCAATTAATTGTTTGTAATTTTCTTTTAATTTTAAGAGATTTTCTTTTTGATTATCAGTGATACTTCCTTGTAATTCTTTATCTATGTTTGTTATTTTGGTTGCATTATCATAAATTTTCTGTTTTAAATTAATTATGTTTTCTTCAATAGTAAAGTTCTGATTAACAGGTTGCCTGCTACTAGTTTCTGGAAGTTTTGGATCCGTTGCCATAACTGGATTAATATTGATGAAAGCGAATAATCCTAAAAAACTCATTAAAAATAATGGTAAAAGATGTAATTTATTTTTTATTTGCATCATTTTAACTTATAACTCCTTATTTATTTATTCTTCTAATTGCTTTTTTTTGTAAAATTATTATTTATAATATTTATTTAATTGAAAAAAATTGTTTATCTAAGTCATGGAATTTAACGCGTTTTTCTTCTTCTTGTTTTAATAAATCTTGTGGATTTTGTCTTATGTTTATTGAGGTTATAATTTTTTTTCTAATTTCTTTTAATTCATAAATTAATTTGCCTTGTTGTTCTGTAATTTGAATTAACGAACCTAATTTCATGGATAATGAAAATAATTTTTGATAGGATTCTGGATTTATATTTTTATTCATATTTTGAATCTTTAAAACTACATTTTTCCATGTTTCAGCGAGTTGCCAATTTCGTTCATTAATAAAAACTGATTGCGTTTCTAAAAAAAAATCACAAGAATTATTTAAAATGTAATTATTATTTTGCGACGAAGAACTATTATCATCCATTGCCATGACTTGATTATTATTAGTAATTAAAAATAATCCTAAACAAATGAATAAAACTATTTTAAATAAAAGTAAATGTTTTTTTAATTTAAACATTGATAAATAATCTCCTTTAATTTTTTTATCCCTCAGCTGAGGTGAAGTCGTAGTGGGAGTTGAGGGAGGATAATAAGGGGGTTGATTTGGTTTCTTGTAAATAATCTCTATTCAATCCTTCAAATAAACCTTGTTTTTAACCCTTCGGGTACCTTCAAGTTTATTTTCTATTAAATTAGCTTATAATAAACCATATCTTCTTATCATTTTAATTTGATTGCTATGAAAACCAATAAAGTGTGTACAATTTATAATCTCTTTCTCCAAATTGGCTATTTCTTTATTTGTTTTTTTGTTTTTTTGGTTGTGATTTTAATTCTTCTATTTGTTTTTCTAATTGTTCTCTTTTTTCAAGATTTTCGTTTATAATAATGATTTTATTTTGAATTAATTCGTGATTTTTTCTTATTCTTTCTTCCTTTTGTTCTTGTATAGTTTTACTATTTTCCATCGCCATAACTTGATTATTATTGTTGTTAATAACAAATAATAATCCCAAAACCAAAAACAAAACTATTTTAAATAAAAGTAAATGTTTTTTTAATTTAAACATTGATAAATAATCTCCTTTAATTTTTTTATCCCTCAGCTGAGGTGATGTCGTAGTGGGATTGGAGAACAGAGATAGTTAAGCCTTTAAATTCTTCTGATAAATAGTTGCGATCTCGAATTAAACTTTCTTTTAATAAGTTGGCGTTAGATAACATTTCTTCGTACATTTTTTGGTCAGCTTCTAAGTCGACGATTTCCCTTTGGACATCTGAAATTTGTCTGACTATTTCAAGTCTTTCGTCTTTTAATTTAGATATTTCAGCTTGCAATCTAGTTTTATCATCTTTCGATGCTGTTTTTTCTTCTTCTTGTTTTTGTTTAATTGCTTTTTCTTTAGCTTCTAAGTCTTGTTCTAACTTGGTTTTTTGTTGTTCTAATGAAGGGAATTTATCTTGAATTTGTTTAATTTCATGATTATAATTATCACATTTTTGTTGGTATTCATTGATCTGTGGGTTGTTTTGTTGTTTCATATTTTTTAAACTATTAATGAATTTTTCTTTTGCGTTTTCGATTTCTGATTCTTCTTCTGGGGAAAGGTTTTTGGGTAATAAAGATTTGTCATCGGTTTCTGAAAGAACATAAGCTTTAATTTTGTCGAAATGAGATTGAGTTGTTTTAAATTTAAGTTTTGAAGGCTCAGTTTCGGGGCGACTTGAATGTAATGATGGTGTTTGGTCTGATTTTTGTCCTAATGGTGGCAATTTACCCTTTGGTGCCTCTTTTTTTAATATCGTCTTTTTTTGAAAAATACCAATTAGAACAACAATTGCTAAAAAAGCGATAACACTAATAGTTATTAAATGTTTTTGAAAAAAATTATTATTATTATTCATAAATTTCATTTCCTTTCCGATAATAGTGATAATTATCAAATATTGAAATATGAATACATCACTATTATATAATTTTATATTTTAAAATGTGTAATAAAAAGTTATATGTTAAATTTAATGATTATTTATTAATAATTGGTTGATAAAATTTAGCATATCGTTTTTCTTTTGAGCGTTGTTGAGCGCGAGCATAACTAGGATTTTTTTGTTTTAATTCTTCTTTTGCGTTTTCGATTTCTTCGTTTTTTTGTTCTAGTTGTTGTTCTAAATCGGTTTGTTTATAAACTAAATTTCCTGGTTTAGTTGCGTTGTGTGCACGTGTTAATTCTTTTGTGATTTTGGAAAATTCGTTGATATCTGCCAATGCTGTTTTTTTTGCATTCTTTTCGCCTTCTTGGATTTGCCTGTTTCCTTCTTGTAATTTTATAGTTTCTTTTTGTAAATTTTCAGGTTGTTGGGACGCTTTATATTCTTCTCGTTTCTTTACATGGGCGTTGTAGTCTTCGGCAAGTTTGGTTTTTTCGCGATCAATATGAGAACAAATAGAGTCATAAGTTTCTTTTGACATCATTTTAGGTGTTCCGTCTTCATTGTGGAACAAATCTTTTGCCATATCAATTATTCGATGAGTTTCATGGACCACTAAACCCGCTTTGGCAATAGTTCCAGCGGTTTTTTCAGGAATTCCACCTGCTACTGCTTTTAGATAACCGCGCCCCCAAAAGAATCCAGATATAAATCGGCGCCTTTAAAGAGTGCGTCGGCAAGGTTACCAAAACTAAATTCGTGTTTTTTATCATAATCATCTAAGGCAGTTTTAGATGCAATTGCACCTTGGCGTAAAATTTCTAATTGTTCTTTTTCTTTTCCGATAGTTTTTAATTTGTCATCAATTTTATCGATTTCTTTTTGAATTTCAGCTTTACGTTGTTCCTCGTTTTTGATATCGGTTAAAAGTTGTTGTTCGTCTGATGTTAACTTTTGGAAATCACGCGTTAAACTTTCTTTTAATAAGTTGGCGTTAGATAACATTTCTTCGTACATTTTTTGGTCAGCTTCTAAGTCGGCGATTTCCCTTTTGACATCTGAAATTTGTCTGACTATTTCAAGTCTTTCGTCTTTTAATTTAGATATTTCAGCTTGTAATCTAATCTTATCATCAGGAGAAGCTAAATTTTGTTCTTCTTGTTTTTGTTTAATTTCTTTTTCTTTGGCTTCTTTTTCTTTTTCTAATTGAATTAATTTCCCTTTTAAGATAGTGATATTTTCGGTATTTTCACTTAATTTTTCTTTTATTTCTTTAATTTTTGTTTCATTGTTATCCAATAACTCTTTGATTTTATCTTTGGCTTCTTGGGTTATTTCTTTTTGTTCGTAAAGGTCTTTGAGTTCTTTTTCACATTTTTCTAATTCTTTTTCCCAATCTTTTTTTAAACCATGATAATTATTAATGGTTTCATCGTATTTTTTAATTGCTTCACCAATTTTGCCAATTAATTGACCTGTATATTTACTTGATGGTTCAGTTTTATGAAAGAAAGATAAGTAAAGAAAACTGAATAAGGCAAGAATAATTAAAAAGGAAATTAAATAACTTTTTAGGGTTGTGGTGTTTTGATTGTGAGAAAATTTGTTTTTGATGAAACAAAAAAGGCCAAAAACAGTGGTAGCAATCAAAAACCACGTTAAATAAGATTTTAAGTTAATAAAACCTTTCAGAACGTCTAATGGTGATATCATATTTATTCACCTCCTTTTGGTTTTAATTGATTTTCAATTTGGTCTAATAAAGTAGTATCTGGTGAAATAATCAATTGATAAGCCTGTTTTAAATCTTCTTTGTTAATTTCATTTCTTTTGTTTTCACCTTTACCACGGTTTTTGGCAAAAATACTAACAGTAGTTTTTAATAAGTTTTCTAAGGTACGATTAGCTTTTAAGAATTGTTTATTTTGTGGTAAGTTTTCTAAAGCTTCGTTAATAACTTCAAATAAATACTGTTTTGTTTCTTCACTGTAAGGATTTTTTCTTTTCTTAATTAAGAATTCTAGCATTTGTTGTCGTTCAGTTTTATTTCCTGGTTTTAATTCGATATTGTAGGCAAAACGGGATTTAATCGCTTCATCAATCAGATGGTATTGGTTTGTTGCCCCGATAATGAAAATTGGTTTTTCAGGATTATTATCCTGGGAAGTCATTTCCATTTTGAATTGGTTTACAACATTTGCGATTTCTGAACCTGCTTCTAACATACTTAAATCAGTGAAAATAGTTTCACATTCATCTAAAAAGATGATAGCACCATTACACTCTTCTGCAGCAATTCTTGCATCAGTGAATAAATCTTTTACCATTTGCGGCGCTACCCCTTTATACTTTTGGGAAAAAAGGGAACTATTAACTTCAAAGAATGGTAAATTGGTTTCTTTGGCAAGTGCTCTTGCTAATAATGTTTTACCTGTTCCTGGACAACCATACATTAAAATTCCCAACGGTGATTCTACTTCGCCAATACCTTGGTAGTTTTCAGGGTTTTTTAAATAATCAATAAATCCTTGAACTGCTTTTAATTCTTCTTTAAACCCAATTAATTTGTCAAAACCTATAAATTTTTGAGAGTCAGCAGGTTGAAAAACAACTCCTTCTGCTTTTAATTGTTTTGGGTTTGTTGAAGAATTATTATCAATTTCTTCAGTTTGTTCTTTCTTTTTGGTTTCTGCTTGTTGTAATTCTTGCTTTAATATATTTTTTTCTTCTTCACTTAAAGTTTGGGTGGCTTCTAATTTTTTTTTAAAAGAAATAATTTCTTTTTCGGTTTGACTTAAAGTTTGGTGATGAATCCAGACATAAGTTGCTAACCAAAATAAAAGAAACAAAATGATTATTGTCATTGTTTTTAAGAAAAGTGGTTGGGTGGAAGTTTGTTTTTTGTTTTTCATAATTTATTTCCTTTCTAAAATAAGACTAAGTTTTCTTAACTTAGTCTTATTTTTTTATTCAGCTAAATTTGTAATTTTGTTTTTTAGAGTGGTGCCACTACCGTTAAATGTGTTTCCATTTTTATCCACTAATTCATAGTCAAGAACTAAGGTTAATTGTGGATTTGTTGCTTGAACAAAGTCGTTTTGTTCTAATTTAATTTGAATATTGATATTGCATTTGCCATCATTATCGATAACCATTTGTTTGCGATTGGTGTCATCATAGAGTGTGTTGTTATTTTTAACTTCTAAGTTAAAGAGTGGTTCAGGATTTAAAAAAGTGTTATGAGTGTCATATTTTGGAGTTATTTTTAGATATAAAGGAACACTAATGTCAAATCCATTTGTTTTCAAAATGGCTTGATGATTGATAGTAACTGTGTGATGAAATTTATTTGGATTTAAATTAGGCATAGGTAAAGGGATAAGGGTTTTATCTTCATTATTACCGCTTACTCTATTTACTTCAAATAAAGGGGCATCATTTTTACTCATTAATTTAATGTTTTCTTGTCTTTGGCGTGAGAAATAATTATTAAGAGCCACGCAAGAACTAATTGCAAAACAAGAACAAATTAAAATTGTCAGGACAATTATAATTTTGTTATTTTGATTTTGGTTTGTTTTTTTCATGATTATTTACCTCCTAAGGTTGATTTAATGATATCAATTAAATTATTTATACCTGTGGTTAACCAAGGGATTTGGTTTTGGTAATAAATAACGTTGACATGTAAAATAAAATATAAAACGATAGTTAAATATTGAAATGTTTTTAATAAATTGCCTTTGTTGTTATTGGAAGTTGTTTGAGTTGGTTGTTTTTCTGGGGTGGTTGGTACTTTTACTACCATTGTTTTGCTTGGTGGACTTGATTTTGAATTTATTACTTTTTTATTTTTTAATTCGGTTGATTTTTTATTTGTTTTTTTGGTTTTTATTATTTTTTTGATCATGTTTTTTCTCCTTTGTATTAATTATTTATTTCTTTGTTACTTTCTAAATTGTTTTTTTCTTTTGATTCGTTATTTGGATTTGGAATAATTGAAAATGATTTTTTGGGTTTACTTTCTTTTTGTGTTTCATTTTTTTGATTGATTTCTGGCAATGGTACAAAATTAAAAAATATTTTTTTAATGATAAACATTAAAGCAGTTGTAAATAGAGCGCCAACTATAAAACCGATTGCGAAATTTAGATCATTCATTTTCTTCCTCCTTGTTTATAATTGAATTGGTGTTTTTTGATTTAAGTTGTTTTTTTCTTCTTTTTTTCTCTTTCCAATTAGCAACTTTGACTTTTTGTACTTCTATTTGGGATTGGAGTTTTTCTTGGGTTTCATTGATTTTATCTATTTTTTGTAATAATTTTTGCTCTAAATATTCTTGTCTGGCATTTTGGATTTCTAAGTTTTGTAGTTTTTTGTTGGGGAAAAAGATAGCCAAAATTATATCTTTGATGAAAATTAAAGTGTTTGTAATTAATTTAAAAATAGGTTTGAACCCAGAAACAATAAGAATAGTGAAAATTGTTGTTTGGATTCCATCCATTCTTCGTTCAAGTATTTCGGTAGTGCTAAATCCTTTGGTATAATTTAGAATAAAATTGCTAATTGTTGTAACTATTGAAAATAACCACATATTTTTTTACCTTTCTTAATAATTTTTAAGAATTTTAATTCGTTTTTTAAACGATTTCTTTTTGTTTTTAAAAGTTTTTCTGGGGTGGTCTAAATTAAGCCATTTGCCTTTTGGGCGGGCATGTTTGTTAATTTTTTTCTTGGTTATTGGTTTGCTACAGTCTTTGAAATAAGTCCCACGGTATACTTCTGTCATTCGATCACTCATGTTTTTATCTCCTTTTTATTCTAATTTAAGGGTTTTGACTTTATCTTTGAGGTTTTTTGATAATTTGAAAGTTACCACAGTTTTTGAAGGGATTTTGATTCTCTTACCTGTTTGGGGGTTTCGTCCCGCGCGTGCATTGCGGGATTTGAGGACGAACTTGCCGAGTTGAGGTGATAAAACTACCTCTTCGTTGGATGTGATTGATTCAATTAAGGTATTTTCAAATGAATTGTAAAATTCTTCGGTTTTGGCAACTGAAGTTTTTAGTTGCTTTGCAACTTCTTTGATTAATTCTTTCTTAGTCATTGTTTTGTTGTCTCCTTTTTTATAATATTTTTTTATTAATTAAAGTTTTAATTATTTGGGTTAAATTATCTTTTTGTGAGTTGGTTGCATTAATTAAAAAATACTTGCAATTTTGGTGTTTACAATTTACATCATTACAGTATTTATTTTGATTTAAATAATTTTGACGAACATTTTCAAAATAAATTAGTGGTTTTTGTTCGATTAAGTCTAATTTATGATTTGATTGGGTTTGTTTTCGGTGTAATTTTGTTTGGGGGTCAATATCTAGATAGAAAGTTAAATGATAGCGATAGATTACACGCGTGTTGGTTATTTACGTGCAGCCCCGCTCCAAACCGTACAAGCAAGTTTCCAAGCATACGGCTTTCCCATTCACAGCCTATTTCTAGGGTCTTCTAAATATCACTATTTAGTTGATTGATTATTCAGATGTTTTTTTCTGAATCCTATTCAGTAAGTTTGAAAGCTTAGAAGTTTTATCTGCTTCAGTTGGTTGCATTTGCATCAACCTCCTTTCTCCCGAACTGAATAATCCTGTGAATCTAACTTCTTCGCCTTGTACCTAGCTTTCCTAGGCTCCGTGTGAGGGCAATTATCTTGGTTATTCCAAACCAAGTTTTAATTCCTCCGACTACTAAAAGTCTCTTTTTCCTTGAACCCAGAGGCATTTTAATTTCCTCTGTTTGGTATGGTTTTTAGGAATCTCGAATTTCCGACATCATTATGCCTGATAGTTTTAGGTTCGCTTTCGTTGTTAAAGCTTGTGGCTAGACTAGAACACTTTGTTTCCGTCAACGATATCATGAAGGGTGCTACTTAAAGCGACATGTGATTATATATAAAGACTTAAATCATATCTTCATATCTTACCTTCATTCCAGGGTTTCAATAACTTGCCCTTGAAGTTCTTAAATTACGATAATTTCCGCGATTAGGGATTTGCACCTTTTCCATGACTATCTTAGTCTTGCGAAAGCATCTTGGCTAGTTATTTCACCTCACCTCGCTTTTACGGTCTGCTGTAATCCACCATTCTTTCGTTTGGTTGACCGACCGCATGACCTCACGGAATAATCAAGTCCGTGGCAATTGGCTAGGTTGCTGAAAGGTTGCGTTTATTCGCGCCCTTAAACGTTTAATTAGTTCTTCAGATGTCATTTCTAAACTAAAAATCAAAATATTATGTTTTTTAGGAATATTTTGAAAAACTTTAGCAATATTGATAGCCAAATTTAACATAAAAGCAGTTTTCCCCATTCCTGTTCTTGCGGCTAAAATATTTAATTGTCCTGGTTTAAAACCTCCAATTAAATCATCTATATTATTAAATCCTGTTTTAACTCCAACTAAGTTATTTTTATTGTGGTTTTCCAAAATGTCTTTGATTACTTTAGAAACACAACTTTTTAAATCTTTAAACTTGGGAGTGAGTTTTTTTCTTAATTTTGCAGTATTTGTTTCTATTAATTCTAAAATCTCTTGTGGAGCTATTTTGCTTCTTGCAATTTGGGATAATTTAGCAATAATACCGCCAATTTCTCTTTTTAAAGATGTTTCTTTAATTAAATCAATGTATGTTTCTAAGTGCCGAGGAGAAGGCATCAAATCAGATAATTCATTTAAATAATTAATTCCTCCTATTTGTTTTAATAATTTTTCATTTTCTAAAATAGCACTTACTGAAGAATAATCAATTTCTTTATTATTTTGATGTAATATTTTCATGGCTTTAAAAATATTTTTATGATGAGGACTGTAAAAGTCAGTTTCTGTAATTTCATTAAAAACTAAAGAAATTGTTTCGGGGTTTAAAAGTAAAACCCCCAACAAAGCACGTTCTGCTTCAATCATCTTTCTAACTCCTTTTTTTAATTTGGGTATAAAAAATACCCCTTAAAAAAGGGGTTTAGTTTCTATATTAATTAAAAAGTTTGTACCATTTTAATTGTTCCGTCATAATTGTACCAGGTCTTCTTGATTTGCTTACCTGTTCGGGGGTCGTACTCGTTGATTACCTTTGTACCGTCAGAGTTGTATAAGGTATGCTTGATTTGCTTACCTGTTTGGGGGTCGTACTCTCTGATGTAGCTGATTGTTTTACCATCAGAATTGTATACGGTATCTTTGGTTCTATTCTCTGTTTGGGGGTCGAACTCGGTGGTGAAGTCAATTGTACCGTCAGAATTGTACCAGGTTGTTTTAATAAAATTCCCTGTATCAAGGGCATGTTCGTGAATACCACAAATTTTTTTACCATCAACATTATAATAAGTAGTTGTATTTTTTTGATAATTCATATTATTTATTTCCTTTTTATTATTTTTTTTAATTTATTAATTGCTTTGCTTTTGGTGGTTTCTACTTGCCTTGAAGATAAATTCAACATTTTACCTATGTCTTTGTTGGAATACTCAATTTGAGGGTATTGGTTTTGGATTTTTAAAGGAATCCCAAAACTTAATCTAATAATCTCGAATTCTTGTTTATTTAAATTGGATTTGATTTTTTCAATAAACAATTCGTGATTAACTTGGTTTAACCAAATTTGATGAGGGTTTAGATTGTTGATATTAATAGTTTGAGGTTGTGTTTCTTCAAAAGGAATATTACTTACTTGTTTTTCTTTCCGAAAAACATGTATGGAAGTAGAAGTAGCTTGTAGACCTCTAATAAGTTCTGTGATTTTACCTTTAATTGTTGGGGTAGCATAGACAATAAAATCACATCCTAAATCTTGGTAATTATTTAAAGCTTTGATTAGACCTAAAATTCCTTCTTGGTATAAATCTTCTCTTTGAAGTACTTTAGGGAAATATTTGAATTTGTTAGCTATTTTTTTTACCAAGGGATAATGAAACTCGATTAATTGATCGCGAATTGCTAAATTGTTTTTATTTTTTAAAAAATCTTTAAATAATTTTTGTCTTAACATTTTATTCCTTTCTAAAAATATTTTTAGAAAAGATAAGAAATTATTTTTTTAGTCTTGAAAAGAAAAAAAGACTAACTATTAAGTTAGTCTTAAAAAATTTTTAAAAAGTAAAAAGTTGTCCAAAGTTTTGGAACACCTCATATGATTCAGATACTCAAACTTTTAACAGCTATAATGCATCCCCTTTTAATCAAACAAACCAAAAAGAATTGTTTGAATCTTTAAAAGCAGCTCATTTAAGAGGAGTTAAATGGGTTTTAACTAATCATGACACCCAATTAATTAACCACTTATACAAAGATTTTAATTTTATAAGAATTCCTGTTAATCGTTTTATCAATTCCCAAAGCTGCAATCGGAAAAATAACACCTACGAAACAATTATTACGAATTTTACATTAAGAGATGACCAAATTAAACAAATAAATAATTTATTGTTTTTCAAAGAGTTAAAATCTACATCTTATTTTTTAAAGGATTATGTTTCGTGGGGAAAAGTTAATCATTTTATAAACCAAAATGAAGAAATTATTAAAAAATGGAATAAACTTAAATCCAAAACTGAGCAAGAATTTTATGATAAATTTGAATTGCAATGGCAAGAATTATCAAATACTTTTGAATTTTTGCCAATATTATTAGCTAACAATCGTTTTGCGAAAAACGAAAAATTTATTTATTTTAACAACCAAAACCAAGAAATTACTTTTGACCACCAAGATAAAGAAGTTGTCATTAATTTTATTAAAGAATCAAAACTTCTAACTAATGTTTTTGTAAATTCAAATTTTAATCAAAATATTAAAGATTATATTTTTGGGGTTTTGGTGGGGTTGGATTCTAACTCAAGAAAAAATAAATCAGGAGTTTTGTTGCCTAATTTAATCAAAACTCTTTTAAAAACAAATAATTTCAATTTTCAAGAAGAAGTTCTTTTAACAGACATTTTAAAAGGTGTTGAATTAAAAGAAACAAAAAGAGTGGATTTTGTTTTTAAACATAATAATATAAATTATCTTTTAGAATGTAGTTTTTTTAACACTTCAGGCTCCAAAATTAATAGCGAATTAAAACGTTTGGTAGAATTTAGTAAAACTATCAATAAATTCAAAAATATTCAATTTATTTATGTGATAGAAGGTCCAGGTTTGAAAAAAAACGCATCTTTGTTGGAAAAAACCTTAACGGAAACCAATGTTTTATTCAATATCCATCGTTTTCAAGAATTTTTAAAAAAAATAAAACAAAATTGTATTTTTTAACTCATCGATCTAATAAATTAAACACACACCCATTAAGATTAATTTTTACAACAAACATTATAATTATATTTTGTAATTGAATAAAACTATTTTTAAAAAACACCAAACACATTTAATACCATAAAAAGGTTCCTTTAAGAGGAACCTTTTTTTATTTAATACCCAAAAAATTGATTACAACAAAAAAATTTCATCAAAAAATAAAGTAAGGAGAATGAAATGAAATATCAAATTAAAAAACTATTGAAGCAACTTAATAAATTAAAAAAAGAATTAGGGTTAATTAAACAATTGTGTTATAATACCAATATGCAAAATTATTATAAAAAGGGGCAAGCAATGCAAAAACAAATTCAAATTGATATCCTAGATGTAGCACAATATATTATTAATTATCAAAATAAAAGTGATTATACTAAAATGAAACTTCAAAAGTTGGTTTTTTTAGTTTATTGTAAGTATTATGTAGATTATAAAAAAGAATTATTTCCTAATGATTTCGAAGCATGGGAGTATGGTCCTGTTTCCCCAAAGTTATATTTAAAAACTTTATCTTATACTTCTGGATTTCAAAAAAGTGATCAAATAAAAGAAAATTTTAAAGAAGATTGTTTTACTTCTGAACAAAAAAAAAATAATAAATCATATATTAAAGCGATATGGAAGCCGAACTTCAAGTTTTTTAGTTAAATTAACTCATAAAGATCTATCACCATGGTGTAATTGTTTTATCTCAAAAGATTGGAATTTAAATTCTATTACGAATGAAGTTATTTTAAAATATTATTCTAAAAAGGGCAATGCAATTTAAATTATAATAAAAATCAAAGCAATTCAAGAAAATATTGAAAAAATCCAAATGATATATTTTGTTAACAAATGTTTTTGTTTAGATTTTGATAAATTAAAAAATAAACTTTTAAAATTTTTTAATAACAAAACGTTTGATGAAATTAAAAAAACCAAACATTGTAAATTGTTAAAAGAACCTTTAAGTAAAATAAAAAAATTTTGTAATTTAACAAACGATATTAAAGATCTTCTTTCTGAACAAAATATTTTTAAAATAAGTATTGATAAATGTCAACGAGTTATTGGTTATTTTATTAAACAACAAGATATTTGGTATTTTAATGTTTTTTTATATGATCCTTTTCATCAATATAATTTTTGTGAATCTAACAAAAATTTAAATCAAATTGCTTTGAAACATCTTTATAAGTTTTTGCAAATTAGTAATTTAACTTATGATACATTTCAAAAATTAGTTTATAAGCATCGTAAGCTAAGAAAGATTTTAAAAAAACAGTGAATTAAAAAAATATTTATATTATTAATATCAACTCCGAGATTGAAAAAACGACATCTACGGAACTATTATTACAAATTGGGAGCAAATACACGCTTAATTACAGCAGCCTAACCAACTGCCACGGACTTGATTATTCCGTGAGGTCATACGGTCGGTCAACCAAACGAAAGAATGGCGGATTAAGCAGAACCTAAAAGTGGTTAAAAAATGAAAGCTACAAAATCCCAAATGCCTCTTAAACGCATTATTTTGCCCCTCTCGCTTTGAGTTAAATCCAATTAGGGTAATAACCCTAGTCTTAATTTATGCCCCCTTTAAATTCAATTTAATGAAAAAGCAGTCCTCAAAACCCTAGGAAAACACTTACTTTTATTTTTTCCAATTTTGACATAAATTAAAACGAATCATTTTTTTAACCTAATTTAGACCCCCTCAAATGAGGGGTCATTTTTTTATTTTTAAGGGAGATTTTTTTGATCGTTTTTTGACAACTTTTTTTCATTTTTTTGTCTCTTCCAGACAAAATCGCTAGTGTTTATGGTGACGATATTGCCATTTAACCCTGTTATTATATGGCATAACCGACCCAAAATTAAAAACTCCGCATTATTGTGTAAAAAAATGAAACCCATGTCGTTTTATAGGTGAGTTTTTCATTTTTTCGGCCTATATATATAGTGTACATCTTTCTTATTAGGTTAAACCCGTGGGTAAACCTAAACACCAATTCAAAAAGCCCTCCAAGGCTGTTTTGAATTGGGTTGTGATAAATAATACTTAATTCGGGTTTAACCTAATATTAAAGATAATAATTAAATATAAAAACCTATCAAGGGTTTTTATATTTAATTATAAATAATAAATTTATTATATTATATCATGACATATAATGTTTAGATAAAATATATTATCTAACCATGTGCCCGTCAAATTAAAAAATTTAACGGTCAAATTAAAATACCCCCTAAATCCCCTAAAGGGGACTTCATAGGACAAGGGTAATAGTTAATTGTAGTGCACTTCGGCTGGCCGCCTAGTTCGCTACGCTCGTCTTAGAATACTAATCATATTATATGATAATTTAATAAATATATTTTAAAATTAATTTTTAATGCATTTTTTAGTTATAATTATTTTTGTAATGAATAAAAAATATTAAGATAATTGGGGTTAATGATGCAAAAATTAAAGAAAAAAATAAAATTATTACAAAATATGGTTTCTCACATTCAAACTATTAATAAAAAAATAGTTTTTAAACTGGTTAAACAATTTGCAAAAGACCTAAATTTAACTACCATTTTAAAAACAATTCGTATTAATCGAAGTACTTATTATTATTGGCTAAAAATTGAAAAAAAGTTAAAATTAAAAGAAACAAAACATTTTTTGCAACAACAACGTATTCAAACTTTATGTTTACAACATGAATATTTTTACGGTCATCGTAAAATTACTGATTTATACCAAGAAATTTTTAATGAATTTATTACTAAGAAAAAAGTTTATCTTATCATGAAAGAAAATAATATTTGTTGTAAGTTAAGGCCTAAAAAAAATAAATATTATTATAAAAATTTAGAATCTAACCTCAAAGTAGTCCCAAATTTAATTAATCAAAACTTTACTACCTCCCAACCCATGAAAAAACTATTTACCGATATTACTTATTTTCCCACTCCCCAAGGATTTATTTATTTTTCGTGTATTATTGATTCTTTTAATAATCAAATTATTGCCTCCCACACTTCAAACCGACAAAATAAAGAATTAATTTTAAATACAATCAAAAAAATTCCTACTTTAAAAACCCCTTGTATTATTCATTCTGACCAAGGTAAAGTTTATCAATCTCTAAAAGTACAAAAAGTTTTAACTAAAAAAGGGTTTTTAATTAGTATGTCTCGTAAAGCAACCCCACGTGATAACGCTGTCATTGAAAATCTTTTTGGCCAGATGAAAAGTATTTTATCCAACCAACATCCCTTTTTATTCCAAAAAACACCAAGTAAAATCAAAAAAATTATCAACCAATTCCCTTCTTTTTGGAATAATAAATGGTTATTAACTAAATTAAACAATTTATCTCCTTTGCAATACTTTCAAACTTTTAGATAAATATTTAATTATGGATATATAAAATTATAACCTTTGGAAAAAGGTTGTTTTGTTGTACATTTTTTTCTATAAAAATCAAAAATTCCGCATTATTGTGTAAAAAAATGAAACCCATGTTGTTTTTATAGCAACTTTTTCGTTTTTTCGACCTATATATATAGTGTAGGGATAAAATATTAAAAAAAAATATCTTTTGAAACTAGCAAATTATGAAAAAACATTAGACACTTTTTAAGTTTAATGAAATTATTTGTTAGTTTGAAAAGATATGAAATTATCTATTTAATTTTAAGTCTTAAAGAGTAATTTTTAAATAAAAAAATGTCTAAAAAAACGGAACAGTTCATTGTAATCGGTGATGTAGCTGATTGTACCGTTGGGGTGATATGAGATTTGCGCGGCGAAGGTTAAAGGAATAAAACTTAAAAGACCACACACCACCATCATAATGAGCTTTCTAATTTTGAGTTTTTTTAACATAATCGCGAATTCCTAATTGTATATATTTTTATTTTCGTTATTATATTCGCCGATGGGTTTTTTGGTGTTGGTTTTTAAAATCCGTCTAGCTGCATGGTATTTTTTCGCATTTCTAAAAGCCCATTTGCATGTTTTATCCCCTCCTACATTCATGTTTTTCTTACTTTGTTTTTCATTTTGCATCTTCTCAATTACCTAAATAGTTTGGTAGCTTAAATATTTATTCTATACTGGGACGAATTATTTTGACGAATAATCCTTTTCTAAAATATGTTTTTTAAGCCATTTAATGCCGCTATATTTTTTTCTTTTGATATAATATTAATATAAAATACATATTATTAGAATAATAATATAATGCATGCAAATTTAATTTATTATTTAAAATGCGTAATATATTTGACAGTAAGCTAACTTATTTCAAACAATTTTAACTTTTTCATGTATTAAATTAACTGAAATGCATTATTGAAATGCAAATATGAATTAAATCAAACTGCAAAAAAAATCACAAAAAAAGCTAAAGAAGCAAAAGGAGTTTTTAATGCCAGCCTTATTTCCCAAAAAAATTAAAGTTATTTATGATGGTCTCTTGCAAGGTCAAGTTTATGAAATGGCTCAAAGTCTAGACTTTTCCTTTCAACATATCCAAGATGCCCTTTCCAAATTAACCGATGAAAACGTTTTTTTACTTACTCGCAGTGTGAAATTTGGACAAGTATCTGATGATGCCAAAACTTTTTTAGACAAAAACGCTACCAAAGTAATAGGTGTTGCTGTGTCTGGCAATAAAAATTGGGGCAAAAACTATGGCAAAGCAGGCGACACCATCGCTTCTACTTACAATGTGCCTTTGGTTCTCAAATTCGAAGGTTCGGGCATGCCAGAAGAAAGAACTTTTTTAAAAAAATGGCTTGCTTGCTATTGTAACGACCAAAAATTGCCTTATTATCAATCCCAAACGCAAGCACAACTTCAAACACTCACCCCAAAAAAAACCGTCTTGCCACCTTGGATTACACTCAACAATCAAATTATTGACGAACAAGGAAACATCAAAGACCTCAATAAAGATAAAGAAGCTTTACAAAGTTTTTTGCAAGAAGGAGTTTTGCCCAAACTAAAACGTTTTGCCACTTTGCAAGAAAAATTAACTTTTTTACAAGAAAACGAATATTATGAAAGTGCTTTTTTGCAAAAATACACCCACTCGCAAATTAAAGAAATCTACCAAATTGCCTACCAAAAAAATTTCACTTTCCCAACTTTTATGGGAGCTTTCAAATTTTACCACGATTACGCCCTTAAAACTCGTGACAAACAACACTATTTAGAAACCTACGAAGACCGCTTGTCAGTAAACGCCCTTTATCATGCCAAAGGTGACTTTGAAATTGCCAAACGCCTCATTGTATCCTTAATCAACCAAGACTTTACTCCTGCAACTCCCACTTTGCTCAACACAGGCAAAAAACATCGTGGCGAATTTGTCTCTTGCTTTTTGTTAGAAGCTGGTGACTCTTTAAACGACATTGCCCGCATTAATGAATTTTCGATGCAACTTTCCAAAATTGGCGGTGGCGTTTCGATTAACATCACTAATTTGCGTGCCAAAGGTGAATCTATCAAAGGCATCAAAGGCGTGTGTAAAGGTGTTGTAGGTGTGTGCAAATTATTAGACCACAGTTTCCGTTATGCTGATCAAATGGGACAACGTACAGGTGCTGGCGCTGTTTATTTGAACGTTTTTCACTCCGATATCATTGATTTTTTAAGTACGAAAAAATTAAGCGCTGACGAGGATGTTCGTGTTAAAACTTTATCTTTGGGCGTTGTAGTTCCTAATAAAATGATTGAACTTGCCCGCAACAACGAAGTTATGTATACCTTTTCCCCGCACACTGTTTTTTTAGAATACGGCAAAAATTTTGCTGACATCGCAGTTGATATGGACTATTGGTACGATATTTTAGTTGCCAATCCCAAAGTGCAAAAAAAAGCCATCAATCCACGCCAACTCTTAGAACTTATTGCCCACATGCAAGGCGAATCAGGCTATCCTTACTTAATGTTTTGCGACAACACCAATCAAGCAAACACTTCCGATCTGAAAGTCAAGTTTTCTAATTTATGTACTGAAATCCTCCAACCCACTATCACTTCACATTACAAAGATTACCATCAAACCCAGCAAGACGAAATTGGTATGGACATTTCATGCAATCTAGCATCAGGACACATGGGAAACATGATTACTAACAATACCATTCAAGAAACTGTTTTTATGGCGATGGAAGTAATGAACTGTGTTTCTGAAAACACTAACATTAGTTATGTGCCAGCTGTTGCCAAAGCTAATTTTCTTAACCGCAGTGTAGGTTTTGGAATTATGGGTCATCACGGTTTTTTAGCTCAAAATTACATTGCTTTTGGAAGTGAAGAAAACAAAGATTTAATTGATGTTTTTTTCAATGCCGTTAATTTTTACAGCCTTCTTCATTCTTGCAATAAAGCTAAAACCACAGGTAAAAAGTTTTATCGTTTTGAACAATCCAAATACGCTGATGGTAGTTATTTTGACAATCGCGGTGAAATTTTACCCAAAACTGCCAAAATCAAAAAAATGTTCCAAAACATCACCTTGCCCACGCAAAACGATTGGCACCAACTCAAACAAGATGTTATGCAATTTGGGCTCTACAATTCTCATCGCCTCGCAGTGGCTCCAAACGGCTCAATTGGATACATTATGGGAGCAACTCCTTCTTTGACTCCTGTAAAACAATTAGTAGAGGAACGCACCTATGGCAACTCCAAAACTTACTGTCCAATGCCTGCCTTAAAACAAACTTCCTTTATGTACACCACTGCTTATAAAATGAACAAATACGACCTCATTGATGTTATTGCCATTGCCCAAAAGCACGTTGATCAAGGTATTTCGTTTGAACTTGGTATTACATCTGATATTACTACGCGTGAATTACAAAAATACTATCTTTATGCTCATCATAAAAAGATAAAAACCCTTTATTACACACGAACCCAAAAGCTAAAAATTGATGAATGTGAGGCTTGTGGTGTTTAAAAACACCCTATAAAACCGAATAAAAAATAATTAATGGAATAAAACTTTCATTAATACACTATATTTATAAATCTCAGGCAATTTTGATTGCTTCTCGTACTTGGTTTTTTGTAATTTTGTTTTTGCTAAAATAAGGCTATCAAATGGATAGTCTTTTTTTATTCTTAACAACGATTATTTCTTGCCTCAACCCCTTTTATATCAAAATAAACACCTTCATTATTTTCCAAAAATATAAATACTAACTTATCAAAATACAAATCAACCCCAATCAATCCTTCATTATTTTCCAAATTACAATCCCAAATCACAACCCTTTCAATTTTATCCCAATTAATTTATACTAAAAAATTCAAAAACCCTAAAAGAAAAAAGGAGTAAATCAATGAAAACTAAAAATTCCCAACCCCACCCAACTTCTAAAAGCCCTTTTCAAGGAGCTAACTGGAATGTGTTAGAAGACAAATATACCCATTTTTTTTATGAACAAAATTTAAGCCAATTTTGGCGTCCTGAAGATATCAGTTTGCAAGGTGATCTTGCTGCTTGGAGTGAACTTACCTTAGAAGAAAAAACTGCTTATTCCCGCAATCTTTTAGTTCTTACTTTTTTAGATACTTATCAAGGTGATTTGGGTATGCCTGTTATTGCTCGTTCGTTAGAAGAACATGAACACCAAAAAAAAGCTACCCTTAATTTTATGGGAGCTATGGAAAATGCAGTACATGCTAAAAGTTATTCTAATATTTTTATGAGCTATTTAACTAACAAAGAAATTAATCAACTTTTTTTGTGGGGCACCCAGCAAACAAGCCTTCAAACTATGATGCAAGTAATTGTAAAAGTTTATGAGGCTTTGGAAGACCAAATTTATTTGAAAAAACAATTCTCCTTACAATTTAGTGAATTGGAATTTAAAAAAACTCAGTGGCAAGCTATGGCAGTATCGGTTTTTTTAGAAACTTGGTTGTTTTACAGTGGGTTTTACTATTCTTTATATTTTTATGGTCAAGGTAAATTGATGCAATCAGGAGAAATTATTAATTTAATTATTCGTGATGAAAGTATTCATGGTGTTTATGTGGGGCGTCTTGCAACTGAAATTTATCAACTGTTTGATAAGCCTGCCCAACAAACTTTAAAAACATGGTTAGATGATTTGATGCAACAACTCTATCAAACCCAAACTTCCTTAGTTCATGCCATTTATCATAAACTAAATTTAGAAGATGATGTTAATAAATTTGTGCGTTATAATGCCAATAAAGCTTTAATGAATTTGGGATTTGATGCTTTTTTTCCATCCGAAAATGTAAATCCTGTTATCATTAATGGACTTAATACTGAGACTAAAACTATGGATAACTTTTCTATGAAGGGAAACGGTTATCAAAAAATGCGCTCTGAGGCGTTGCAAGATGAAGATTTTTATTTTTAAGACACAATCAACAATAAAAAAAAAGACTAGTTTTTAAACTAGCTTTTTTTGTTTTAAAAAACATTTAGTTTTATCATAATTCCTTTCTTTTTATACTAAAATAAGTATTTTTGTGTTGCAAACTTGCTTTTTAGTGGTAAAATAAAATTAATTCATTGGCGTTTTTTTGGGAAGAAAAAAACATATCAATGAGGGAAAGATTAAAAAGGAAGTTATAAAACATGTTACAAGAAAATAAAACATGCGAATGTAATAAATAATTTGCTGTTTTTTTTGTTTCTTGCGTGTTTTATAATTTTGCAACTTATCATTTCTAACAAAAAATTAATTCATAATTTATTATATTTATTGTTATAAATATTTATCATTATTCTTATCCTTTATTTTGTTGCACTAATCTATCCCAAAGAAAATAACTTATTTTATTCCAAATATATAACTTTCAAATCAAACCCAAACCTAAATCATTTTCGCCATAAATTTATTTTAGAAAATAAACAACTTATAAATTCTAAAAAAGAGGTATTTAATATGGGTTTTTTTGAATACTTAATTAATCCTTCTAAAAGAGTAAAAAAAATATTAAAACCACGTAATCCTGATGACGATATTACTTTTTTAGTACAAGAAAAAATTGAAGAAATTAAAAATCAAAAAAAATTACCAATTAAGTAAAAAAATCAAATTAGGAACTCATAATACTGTTTTTATTAAATTTTTTATTTTATCATGTGTTTTTGTATTTGGTGGCTTATCTGCTTATCTTTTTTTCAAAAACGAATCTAATATTTATAAATATTTAGAATTTATTAAATCTTTAAAATTAAAAATTTATATTATTGATATCTCTGCATTTTGTCAACTTGATATTGATGATTTATTAAAAGTAAATAATATAGATGCTAAAATAAAACTTTATTTTGGTATCTTAATGGTGCCCTGGGATTTGATTTTTAGCAATTTCATCATTTCTTGTAGGCATTGGGATTTATCTTTTCAATCCTTTATTAAAATTTGGGATTTTGTTATTTGCTTTAGTTTCAGGTTTTATTTTTATAGGTTTTGTCCCTACTCTCTTGGAATTAAATAATGATCCTTTTTTAAAATCTTTGTCTTTGGTTTTGATAATAATCCCTATTATAGCAACTTCCTTAATTGTTGCTTTTGCCACTTATTTATATAATATTAAAAAAACTCAATTTAGTCCTCAATTTCGTTTGCAAACCATGAACTGTTCCGTTTTTTGTATGCTACTTTATTTTGCTTTTACCGCTTTTATGGGAAACAATATTTGGACTTTCCCCCTTTTATTCAACATTTAATTCCTTTAATATCTTTGTTAATTACTATTTTGATTTTAGTTTTTATTACTGTTTTATATAAAATAAATAAAATTAAAGTTTATCCTGGATTCATTAAAGTTTTAAAAATATTTTTTCTTATTAGTTTTATTGGTGAAATTATTTGTTTTTTTTATACTGCTATCATAATTATTTTTCTAACTTCTTTTTTCTTATTATCCTTATATTTTTATCCTTAATAACTTTTATCATAGGTATTTTAAGGTGGGTTTATGTTTTACATCAATTAGATAACTTTGCTAAAAATAAAGTGCTTGCCAAAGAATGTGAATGGATTTTAGTGAATTTTTTATGGCTTTCTAGTATGGAAGTATTTTGCAGTATATTTGAACTTTTTATATATGTTATTACTTATTTAGGTAATATAAAAAATGATAAAAGATAAAAATTTAAGTATTTATATTAAATTGGAAAGAGGTATTTAATATTATTATAATTATTTTTCGTTTATTTAAGGGTAAAAAATAAATTCATTAACTACAAATAAAACATAATTCATAATTATAACCTCAAACTATTTACTTAGTTTGAGGTTTTTATATCTTACAATAATTATTAAAAAACAAACTTATGTTTTACAATCAATTAATAGTTTAAAGAAATGTTTGAAAGAAACCCAAAAACAAGAACAAAAGGAAAAAAGATTAATTGAAATTCAAATTTTTGAATGGTCTAGATTAGTTGGCAGCATTTCTTATTTGTTTGCTCTTTTTTTATTTTATTATGGTATAAATAAAGAATTAGGTTAATTATATAAAATATTTAATATTGTGTGTTTCTTTCCTTTTTTAATATCTAGTTTATTAATAGATTATAGAACTTTTAATATTTTTTTAATATGTTAGTTAATTTTGTTTATAATATAAAGAAAAAAAGAAAAAACCTCACTAATCCCCAAACACTTATAATTAAATATTTTTTAGATATTTTGCTATTTTTATAATTAAAAAATGTTATAATACAAATGTAAAAATCCCTTTTATTTAAAGTGTTAAAAGTTGGTTTTTTATTGGTTGGTCTTTTGACTTTAAAGTATTGTTTTGCGTTTTTCTTTTTGAGTTTTGCAATAATTGAATTTCAACCCATTTAAAAAAACATCCCATTTTTGATTTTTCAAATTATTTTTTCATATTTGTTATTTATTAAAATTGTTTTATAAAAATATTAAAATCTAAAATTTTAAAGAGTTTTGAATCCTTTTTTGACTTTTGTTATTTCTTTATTTTGATACAATAACTAAAATAATTACAAAATTTATCTTTAATTTTTTATTAAAAAGGAGTTTTGAAATGATAGAAAATTATAATTTTACCTCTAAATCTTTGCAATTTGCTAAAGGTTTTAAAGCTTTTATTGCTCGTGGTAATGTCATTAATTTAGCTGTTGCAGTTGTAATAGGACAACTTTTTGCCAAAATTGTAAGTTCTTTGGTAGCAGATATTATTATGCCTCTTTTTTCTTTGTTGTTTAATTATACTGGGGCTTTAAAAGATTTGAAATTGGAAATTAAAGCCAATACTTATCTTGGTTATGGTAATTTTTTGCAAACTATTTTAGAGTTTTTGTTGCTTTCTTTTATTATTTATACTATTTTAACTTTAATGTCATGGAAAAATCCTTTGCAAAAGGATAAAGTCGATAAGAATATGTTACTTTTACAACAAAGTCTTGATAAAGAAATTGCTTTATTAGAAGAAATTAAAGATATTTTGAAATCAAATAAGTAATTGCAAGTTAGTATTAACAATAAATATTATTTAGTTGTTATTAAAGCAATTATAAGGGACTATTTTTAATAGTCTTTTTTTATTACGTTTTATTATTTTAATTATATTTTCATCCTTTTTATCCTTATTTTTTACCATTATTACTTGAAAGAAATTGCAACAAAAAAATTAACCATATAAACAAAGGAATTGTGAGTTTAGACTAATGAAAATTATTTGGAAATATTTATTCAAATACAAAATGTTGCTGTTATTAAATTTAATTGCTGTTTTGTTTGTTTGTTGTGGTGAATTGGGAATTCCTTTTATAATTGGTAAATTTATTATTGATTATAATAAAAATCAAATTGATCCTTTCGCACTTTTAGGGCTTTTAGCTTTATGTGCTTGTTGTGGTTTTATAGGAAATCTAATTCTTAATTATTGTGCTTCCAAAGTATCATCCTTGCTTTTTCAAGATTTAAGCGTCGATATTTTTAAAAAAGTACAAACTTTTTCGCCCACTGAGATGAAACAATTAGGGATTTCTTCTATCCTTAACTATACTACTTTGGATGTTTTTCAAGTAATGAATTTCATTTCTGTTTTTTACCGTACTGCTGTTGTGTCTCCCATTATGCTTGTAGCTAGTGTTGTTGCTATTTTTTATGTAGCTTCTTTTTTGCTTTTAGGAATCCTTTTTGTTGCTCCTTTTTTAGTTTTAACCTTATTTATTATTCTTAAAAAATCTTATATTTTATCACAGCAACAACAAAAAAAATTAGATGAATTAAATGTTATTACTCGCGAAAATTTAATTGGGATTAAATCTATTCGTGCTTTTCGCCAAAGTCAATATGAAACTTCTCGTTTTTCTAAAGTAAATCGTAAATATAGTTTTTTTTCTATTAAATTATTTAATTTTATGGTTTCTATTGATCCTATCTTTTATTTGTTTTTAAATTGTTCTATTTTGATTAATGTTGGAGTAGGAGTATATTATTTAACTCAAAGTCATCCTGATTTTACTACGGGAAAACTTCTTTCATGTATTGATTATCAATTTCATGTTTTATTTGCTATTTTAGATTTTTTATTACTCTTTATGATGTTTCCTAAAACTTTGGTATCTGTTAGAAGAATTGAAAATGTTTTAAATATTACCCCTAAAATTAAAAATGTTTGTAAACCTTTAAAACCGCAAATGCCTTTTCAAACTTTGTCTTTTGAAAATGTCACTTTTACTTATCCTGATGCTACACAACCCATGTTAGAAAAGATTAATTTTAGTATGAAACAAGGACAAATTGTAGCTTTTGTAGGTGCTACTGGTTCAGGAAAATCAACCCTAATAGGGCTTATTCCTCGCCTTTATGATGTGTGCGAAGGTGCTATTAAAATTAATGATATTGATATTAAAGAATATGATCTTAATTATTTGCGTAATAAAATTAGTTTTATTTCTCAAAAAAATGTTTTATTTAAAGGAACTATTAGAAGTAATTTAGCTTTTGGCAAACAAAATCCTCAAGAAAATCAAATGACAGAAGCATTGCAACTTGCTCAAGCTTATCAAATTGTACAAAATAAAAATCATAAATTTAATGAAATAGTAAGTGAATTAGGTACTAATTTTTCAGGGGGACAAAAACAAAGGCTTTCTATGGCAAGAGGATTTCTTAAAAAACCTGATATCTATATTTTTGATGATTCTTTTTCAGCTCTTGATTATAAAACTGAATATGAAATTAGAAAAGCTTTTTTTGAAATGAAAGATCAAGCCTTAGTGTTAATTGTTGCTCAAAGACTTACTTCTGTTATTAATGCTGATAAAATTATTGTTTTAGAAGAAGGAAAAATGAAAGCTATAGGAACTCATCAAGAATTAATGAAAAATTGTCTTCTTTATCAAGAAATTGCCAAATCCCAAAATTTAGAGGTTGTTGTATGAAAAGAATTTTGAGATATTTAAAACCTTTTAAAAAACAAATTAATTTAGGGATTTTCTTAATTTTTGTAGCTTGCCTTTTTAATGTTTTTTTGTTTTATTTTGAAGGTAGATTTATTACTGATAAAATTCAAAATTATTATAAAGATAAAAATTCCTTTTCTGTTCCTTTTTTTGGCAATGATATTATGTCTTATATTATCTTTATTTTATGTATTAATTTATTTTTATATTTTGTTGTTGTTATGTGTCGTGTCTTTTTTAATAAAATGTTAATTTCATCTATTCATCAAGGGATGAGAGATTTGCGTCAAGATGTGCAAAAAAAAATTCATCGTTTACCTATTAAATACTTTGATTCTAATACTTTAGGAAATATTATGAGTCGGATGACAAATGATATTGAAGTTATTTCTAATGCCTTGCAACAATCTTTTTCTATTATGTTAGCTGCTTTTTTAATGATTGTAATGATTGTTTGTTTTATGTTTGTTTTACATCTTTTTTTAGGTATTATTGTCTTTATGATGATTCCTTTTTCCTTTTATGCTATTTATAAAGTGTTTACTAAATCACAGAAAATCTTTATTCAAAGGTTTGATGCATCAGGGAATCATCATGGTTTTTTACAAGAAAAATATACTGGATATAAAGAAATTATTTTATATAATCAACAAAATACAGTTATTGAAGAGTTTAGTTATCAAAGTAAGTATTTAGAAAAGTTAGTTTTTAAATCTAATTTTTTGTCTGGATTAACTTCGCCAATTGTATGTTTATTTACTCATTTTACTTTAATTGCAGTTAGTATGATGGGATTTTTTTTGATTGAAGGACATAATATACCTCTTTTTTTAACTAAATTAGGAGTAGGAGTTATTGGAATAGGACTTTTTAGATGTTTTTTACAATTTGTGTGGCGTTTAGGGAACCCCATTATTGAAATAGGTCATATGTCAGTTTTATTACAATCTGCTAATGCTGCTTCTAGAAGAGTATTTGCTTTTTTAAATGAAATTGAAGAAGCTCCTGAAGTGCTCAAACCTCAAGTTATTGCCAATCCTCAAGGAGAAGTTGTTTTTGAAAATGTTTCTTTTGGTTATAATAAAAGAGATATGTTATTAAGTAATATTAATTTTGTTGCCAAGCCAGGACAAACCATAGCTATTGTAGGTCCTACAGGTTCAGGTAAATCTACTTTAATTAATCTTTTAATGCGTTTTTATGATATTAATGCAGGGTCTATTAAAGTTGATGGAGTTGATATTCGCGAGTTAAAGAAAGATAATTTAAGAACTATTTTTGGAATGGTATTACAAGATACTTGGTTTTTTAAAGATACTATTTGGCAAAATATTAAATATGGTAAACAAGATGCAACTGATGAAGAAGTAATACAAGCAGCCAAGCAAGCTCAAGTTAATTATTTTATTAATACTAAGCCTAATGGTTATCAGATGCAAATTAATGAAGAAGCAGATAACTTATCACAAGGAGAAAAACAATTAATTACTATTGCAAGGACTATTTTAAGTAATCCTAAAATATTAATTTTGGATGAGGCTACTTCTAATGTAGATACTAGAATTGAAATTTTGTTACAACAAGCCATTCAAAAGTTAATTCAAAATAAAACTGCTTTTGTTATTGCTCATAGATTGTCTACTATTGTTAATGCTGATAAGATATTAGTGCTTCATAGAGGGGCTATTATTGAACAAGGAACACATCAAGAATTATTAAATTATAAAGGATTTTATTATAAACTATATCAAAGTCAATTTCAAAAATAAGATATAATATTAATATTAAATATAAAGATCAACTATAAAAATAGTTGGTCTTTTCCTTATTTGTAAGTTATTATTTTATTATTTAAAGATTGTTTATTGGTGTTGTTTGTTTTAGGTGATATGTTATAATAAGAATAATCAATTGCGATAATGTATAAAAAAATTATGGGAGATTATATTTGTGTTGTAAACTGGATAATTATTTGATTGATTTATTTTCAAAACTATAAATTATTATAGAGTGAATATTTTGAGATCATAATCGAATTTAAAAAGGAGTAAAAAAATGAAACAAATTAAATCTTCATATATTATATATACTTTTGTTATAATTATTTTTATTCCTTAATAAAAAAAGAATTAATTTCTGATGATTTTATAAAAGGATTAAATGATAAAATTTTTGATTTAGATTATTTAAAAATTTGTTTACCTAATTCAAAAGATATAGAAAATTATGATGAATTATCTACTACTATTAAAATTTATAATGAAAAAGTTAACCAATTAGAAAAACAACATAAATTTAATCAAATTACTGAATCTTATTATAAGAAATGTTATTTAAAATTATGTGTTTTATTTAAGGAAATTTCTAAAAATATTTATAAAGTAAAAAAAAAGATAATGGTTATGAGACTCGTTTAAAAGGGTTTAATTATTTTATGTTTGAACCTTTGGAACGAATTAAATATTATAAAAAACATTTAAAAGAAAAAAAAGAAGAAAGGTATTTGTCATTAAGTGATGATGATTTGAAATTTGATTATTCTTTAAAAAAGCAATTAAAAGAAAATAAATTGCAAGAAATTAAACCAAAATCAAAAATTTTAAGGCATTATCGAGATTCTTCACAAAATGCTAAGGATAAACTTTTATATAATTTCAAAGATTCTAAAAAAATATCTTTTATTACTTTGACAGCTCCTTATGATGATTTACAAGGTAAAACTATAAAATATACTCATGAACCTGATATTATGGGGCAAGTAAGGAAACGTTTTATTCGTTTAGTGAGAAAAAGTTATTTATCAAATTTATTTCAACAATTCTCTCAAAAAGAGCTGGTTTATTCTAAAATGCAAGATTTTCGATATTTTTGGTCTTTGGAAACTACTAAATTAGGAGTTATTCATTACCATATTATTTTTAATATTGATGTTTTAAATTCTTTTGGCGTATATTCTCGTTATTTGTGTACTGATAAAGATTATGCTTTGTGTTTGAAAAACCGACCTATTAAAGGGAATAAGAGTATTTTTTTATGATGATTATTTAATGCATAAAATAGATAAAAAAGGTAATATTAAAATACCTCAAAATTATTACGAGAAAAATAATTTTAAAGTGCCAAAAATTACTCTGCTTTGGGCTAATGCTTATGCATCTGTTATGAATAAAAATAATATAAAATATTATAAACATTTAAATCCCATTAGTCAAAATGTACAAATTTTTAGACCATCAAAAAAAATCTTTTATTTGAAAAAATTGAAATTAGTAAATGTAAAGTTTTTTATAAAGGTACTTTTGATAAAAAAGATTATGTTAATAAAATTGTTTCATATGTTAGTAAATATGTTTCTAAAAATGATAAACAAATTGAATCAAATTCTAATAAAGGAATTGATTTTTATAGTCGTCATTTGTTTGGATTTTCTCGTACATGTTTTTCTTGTCCTCAAAAATCTTTTTTGGCATTATTTCCTTATGATAGCGATAGATTACACGCGTGTTGGTTATTTACGTGCAGCCCCGCTCCAAACCGTACAAGCAAGTTTCCAAGCATACGGCTTTCCCATTCACAGCCTATTTCTAGGGTCTTCTAAATATCACTATTTAGTTGATTGATTATTCAGACGTTTATTATTTTCCTATTGTCATTGAAGCTTATTATTTGTTCGTTGGTTCTCCTTCTATGGCACTGTTTACATAGCACCATAGTTGCTTTATTCATCACGCTTTGCTAGTTGCGATTTCGCACTGTCTTAGTGTGGTGTATTTCCAACTTAACGTCATACCTTTGGCACATTTCACATTCTTCCGCTTTTAAACGGTCTGTGAGATGTGTACGACTTAGGTATATATTCGGATTAGGAATGATATCAAGGTTAATATCCTTATATCTTCTCATCCTTTTAATCCTATCCCAGGTGTACTTCGGCCAGGTTTCATATCTTGGTTTTGTTTTTATCGTGTACTTGACACCCCAAGTCCCCTGACCTCGGTTCAATTTCTTACGGACTCTGGCGATGGAAGTTTTGTATTTCCCCGCTATTGTCTTTAAACAAGAGTACTCTGCAATATAGGCCAACTTTGTTAACTGATTCAGGTTTCTTCCATATGCGAAGTATCTGATTATACCTTCAGCCACTCTTTTATATGACTTAATTATTTCTAATTCGTCTCTAAAATGTAGTTGTCTATCATGTATAATCTTTCTCTTCTTAGAGTCCGTCATCCATTTTTTGCATCTTTTGTCTATCTCATCCTTCGGAATTCCGATATCGGTTTCTCCGTTAAGCGTTTTCCTTGCAGATTTATTTTTAGACGATGCCGTTGGGTTGACTCTTATGAGGTATGAAAGAAATTTTGTTCCCTTTTGTGCTGGTACGATTTTGGATTTGTCATAAGATATTGACAATCCTAAATCCCGTACTAACCAGGATACCACCTTTTGTTGTAGTTCGTTGGCCTGTTCCATTGTTCCTGTACACCCGATGATGAAGTCGTCCGCATAGCGAATGTATTCTACTCTAATGTTTGGATTTATGTTAATGTCTCTCGCGACTTTAGCTTTTCTTACAAGTCCTAAACGTTGTAATTTTCTATATTTAGGATTGACTTTCCTTTTTGGTATTCCTTGTTCTATTAGTTTTTCCATCTTTTCGTCAATTTGATGAAGGTAGATGTTAGCTAATAAAGGAGATATAATTCCACCTTGGGGAGCGCCCGAGAAGGTCTTTTGAAAAACCCAGTTATCCATTATGCCTGCCTCCAACCATTGTTTTATGGTTTTGAGGGTTTTGGCTTTACGGATGTCTTTGCTGAGAAGTTTTAACAATATGTCATGATTAATTGTGTCAAAGAAGCCTTTGATATCAATTTTTATTAACCATTTTATTCCCTTAAATCTCTCCTTAATGCGTTTAATTGCATCATGTGGTGATTTGTTAGGTCTAAATCCATAGCTCCATTTTGAGAATTTTACTTCATAAAATGGATTGAGTAGTTGGTACATTGTCTGTTGGATTATTCTATCCTCCATTGTCGGGATACCTAATGGTCTTTTATCTCCGTTAGGTTTGGGGATATAAACTCTCCTGAGGGGCTTGGGTTGGTATTGATTGGTTCTGTATTTATCATTTAACCCGATAATGTAGTTCCAATCTTTTCCGTCAATAGTTTGACCGTCCGTCCCATGCGTCCCTGCACCGTCATTCCCTGCAACCTTGTTGAAGGCGAATGTGATGTTATCCAGGGAGTTCATATCTTGTTGCAGTTCCTTTTTCAAGGTTAACCTGTTTAATGATTTTGTCTGAACTCTATTCAGTAAGTTTGAAAGCTTAGAAGTTTTATCTGCTTCATTTGGTTGCATTTGCATCAACCTCCTTTCTCCCGAACTGAATAATTCACTGTGAATCTAACTTCTTCGCCTTGTACCTAGCTTTCCTAGGCTCCGTGTGAGGGCAATTATCTTGGTTATTCCAAACCAAGTTTTAATTCCTCCGACTACTAAAAGTCTCTTTTTCCTTGAACCCAGAGGCATTTTAATTTCCTCTGTTTGGTATGGTTTTTAGGAATCTCGAATTTCCGACATCATTATGCCTGATAGTTTTAGGTTCGCTTTCGTTGTTAAAGCTTGTGGCTAGACTAGAACACTTTGTTTCCGTCAACGATATCATGAAGGGTGCTACTTAAAGCGACATGTGATTATATATAAAGACTTAAATCATATCTTCATATCTTACCTTCATTCCAGGGTTTCAATAACTTGCCCTTGAAGTTCTTAAATTACGATAATTTCCGCGATTAGGGATTTGCACCTTTTCCATGACTATCTTAGTCTTGCGAAAGCATCTTGGCTAGTTATTTCACCTCACTCCGCTTTTACGGTCTGCTGTAATCCACCATTCTTTCGTTTGGCTGACCGACCGCATGACCTCACGGAATAATCAAATCCGTGGCAACTGGCTAGATTACTATAATGATGCGTTTATTCGCGCCCATATAATTAAAGAAATAGAATTAAGTTCATTTCCAATTGTTAATTTTAACTTTTCTAATATATTTGAATGGAATATTAAACAAAGAGTTAATGAAAGAAATATTAAAATTCCACATAATTTAACTTTGTTGTTTAAATCTTATATGAATTCAAATCAATTTCAAAATTCTAATTATTTTAGTTTAAATTTATCTAGTATTCAACCAAAAAATTATTTTCTTAATAAGAATTTTAAAAAATATTTTAAGTTACAAAAACTTAAATTAAAAAAAATCTTAAAAAAGATTATGAAAAAAAAGATATTAAAATATTAAATAAAGTTGAATGTCAATATTGGTATAGATATCTTGAAAATAATTATATTCAAAGTTTACAACTTTTTTCTTAATTTAATTTGATTAAATTAGTTTAAATTAAATATTTTTAATTAATTTTGCTGTCCTAATATTGGACGGCTTTTGTTGTTGTAAAAAAATAAATAAAATTATTTATAAATTATAAAAACTTAAAAAAACTTTAAATTATTGAAATTATTAATGTTATAATATAGGTAATAAGAAAAAGATTTTTTTTAAAAGAAACAATATTTTGAAAAAACTCAGTAATCGCCTACAAAAATCCCTTGAGGCTCTTCTGGTGGCTATAATTTAATAATGCCAGAAAAAGAAACTTTTTTTACTTCTGATAAAAAAATGCTAGCTCAAATTACATCTTATTTGGGCGGGCGTGTAGCTGAAGAAATAATTTTTAATGAAGTTTCTAATGGGGCTTATGATGATTTTAGACAAGTAACAAAAATAGCTCGTTTAATGGTTACTAAATATGGTATGAGTAGTTTAGGAGTGAGCCAGGATTCTGAGTTTTCCGATAAAACAGCAATAGATTTAGAAATCAAAAAAATTATTGCAAAATGTTTTATACTAAAGCAAAAGAAATTATTTCACAAAATAAAGACTTATTAGAACAAGAAACAATCACTAAAGAAGAAATAGATAAACTTTTATAATCAAATATACTAAATAAGACTCTCATTTATTGAGAGTCTTATTTTTATTTATTACCTCCAATATTTCAACAAATACATAATAAAAGCAACAAAAAGACACTTTTAATTCCAACATAGTTGTTTTTTTATTAATTTACAAGTATAATAAAGTATAATATTAAAGATGCAGTAAAAAATTATTAAATGTTACAAATCAAAAAACTATTATAAATTAGTGTAACTTTTTACTTTTGAACAATTATTTAACTTTGTTTCACAAATAAAATTATTACTCCAACCATAATTGTTATAAAAACAAAATACCAAAATACTTTTTATTAGGGTCTTAACTAAAAATATTAAGTCTTACAACTTTTTTTACTGAAAGTAAAAATGACAGCAAATACACAGTTGATAGTTTTTAAAATGATGCCTTTTTTCAAGATTATTAATTATTTAGCAACTCCAAACAATAACTTGAAATCATAAAAGGTTTAAAAATATCTTATAAAAAGGGTTTAGTGTTTTTGTGCACTTAGCAAACATTTTATATTTATATCTGTATAATTTAATTTTTAAATTAAAAAGAAAGATGAGGAATTTATGAATACTTTATTCGAACAATTACCTATTTTAGAGCAAACTAAAAAAGCTTTAAAAGAACTCAATTTTATTGATGCTACTCCAATTCAGGCCTTAGTAATTCCAGAAATTATAAAAGGACACGACGTAATTGGACAAGCTCAAACAGGAACAGGAAAAACTTTTGCTTTTGGTATTCCCATTATCGAAAAAATTGAACCAAAAATCCAAAAAACTCAAAGTTTAATTTTATGCCCTACTAGAGAATTAACTCTCCAAGTATACGAAGAATTAAAAAAATTACTAAGATTTTATCAAGAAATAAAAATCGCTGTTGTTTATGGTGGTGAATCTTACACCAAACAATTTAGAGACCTAGAAGCTAAACCTCATTTAATTATTGCTACTCCTGGACGTGCAATTGACCATCTAGAAAGAGGTAAAATCGACATCTCAGCACTAAAAATTCTAACTCTTGACGAAGCAGATGAAATGTTAAAAATGGGATTCCAAGAAGCCTTAGAAACAATCTTAAAAAAGATTCCAGAAGAAAGACAAACTGTTTTATTCTCAGCAACTCTACCTCCATTTATTAAAAAAATAGCAAGCAAATACCAAAAAGACACTAAAATCCTACAAGTTCCTGTTAAAAACATTGCAGTTAATGCAATCGAACAAAATTACTTTTTAGTAAAAGAAGTTGACAAAGCTAAATTATTAGTACGTTTACTAGACTTAAAAAAAGACTATTCAGCTATCTTATTTGCAAACACTAAAAAAGATGTTGACGAAATTACAGCTTACCTTCAAGACAAAGGCTTTTTAGCTGATGCAGTTCACGGCGATTTAAAACAAAATCAAAGACAATATGTAATGAATAATTTCCGTAAAGGCAAAATCAAAATCTTAATTGCAACTGATGTAGCTGCAAGAGGACTTGACATTTCTGACATCAAAATGGTAATTAACTATGACTTACCACACGAAGACGAAGTTTATGTTCACCGTATCGGAAGAACTGGAAGAGCTGGCAAAAAAGGTTTAGCTTACAGTTTAATTAGCCCAAGAAAAGCAAGCCAACTTAAAAAATTAGAATACTACTTAAAAGAAAAAATTACTTTACTAGATATTCCTTCTGTTCAAAGCATCAAATTACAAAATGCCAAAGATTTAGAAAAAAAGCTATTAAACATCATTGAAAAAAACAAGGAAGACGCTACTCCAAATCCATTAGCACAAAAGTTATTAGAAACTTTTTCTTCTGAACAAATTATCCAAGGATTATTGAAAAACTTTTTACCAAAAGAAAGAAATTACACTGACATCCTTCCTCCAAAAATGACTACTAACAATTCTTTTACCAGATCACGTTTTGGTGGCGAATCTAGATTTGGTTCTTATGGTTCTAACAACTCTTACGGCAATAACTCTTACCAAAGAGCAAATAGCAACTTTATAGAAGTAGTTATTAATTTAGGCAAAAAAGACAATATTAATCCTCCAATATTATTAAAATTATTAAAAGATCATTTCCAAATTTATGGCAAAAATATTGGCAATATCAAACACTTAACTCACGAAACTATTTTTGAAGTAGCAAGTCGTTTTTGGAATCAAATGAAAAACAAAACTAATATTCGTTTCCAAAACAAAACTTTAATTCTTAACAAAAAAGATTAAAAACTAATAAATTAACAAAATAATAATTTAATAATAACAAAAAAGCTAGCTTCAACAAGCTAGCTTTTTCTTATATTTGCATAATTTAAAATAAAAATAAAAAATCAATTAATTTCAATTAATAATTTAGATTAATTGCTAATATTATATCTTTTTTTAATTTCAGCAACCAAATGATTATAAATTTTAGGATTATTAGTTAAATATTTTTTAACACTTTCTGTTCCTTGACCAATTTTTTCATCTTTAAAACTATACCAAGAACCACTTTTTTGAATCAAATTAAGGTTAGTTGCTAAATCAATTACTTCTATCATTTTAGCAATACCTTTACCATAAATAATATCAATAGTAGCAGTTTTAAGAGGAGATGAAAGTTTGGATTTAACTACTTTTACTTTGGAACGAATCCCTACAACTTGGTCCCCTTGTTTAAGGGTTTCTGCTCTTCTAATGTCTAAACGCAAAGAAGCAAAAAATTTTAAGGCTTTACCACCTGGAGTTACTTCAGGATTACCAAAAACCATCCCTGTTTTTTCTCTAAGTTGATTAATATAGATAACAACTGTATCAGTTTTATTAATGATTCCTGACTGTTTACGCATGGCTTGCCCCATCATTCGTGCTTGCAAACCCATAGCCATATTACCCATATCACCTACTAATTCTGCCTCAGGAACTAATGCTGCTACAGAATCAACTACCAAAAGACTAATTTTGCCACTTGCAATTAATCTACAAGCAATATCTAAAGCTTTTTCACCTGAATCAGGTTGTGAGATTAAAAGTTTATCAAGATTTACTCCAATAGCCTTTGCATAACCTGGGTCTAAGGCATGTTCTGCATCAATAAAAGCAACATTACCTCCCTTTTTTTGAGCCTCTGAAATGGCATGCAAAGTTAAAGTAGTTTTGCCTGAACTTTCAGGACCATAAATTTCAATAATTCTTCCTTTATCATAACCACCAATTTCTAAGGCAATATCCAACGACAAAGAACCAGTAGAAATGGATTCAATTCCTTTATGAGTTTTGGAGTTGAATTGCATAATGCTACCTTTACCAAACTTTTTTTCAATATCCTTAATAGTGTCTTCTAAATCGTTTTTGTTTTGTGTATTTTGCATAAATAATTTTCCTTTGGTTTTTTATTTTAGTTTTGATGAAATATAATTTTTAAATATTGTAAGTAAAATAATAAAGATAAAATAGTAAGATGAAAATAATTATTAAAGATAAATTTAAAAATTTAGAAACATATATAAAAGACAGATTTTAAAATATAATAAAAACAGCAGTAACAAAATAAAGATCTCGCTGAACCCCAAAAACTAGACAATAAATATTTTAAAAAAATAGGGTACAGTGAGGATCAAAAAAATGAATTACTCAGGAGCAAAATTTTTACGAATAATTTTATAATTTTTAAAAAAATAATCAAAACCAGAAACAATAGTTAAAACAACTGAAACAAGCAGGCAAATATCACCTATATTACTTAGATATCCAAACCATTTTTTTAAATTTGCATCACAAGCAAAAGTAGAAGAAGTATACAACCCAAAAAAAAGGCAAATGATGGCAACGAATGTAAAAACGGTTTTGGCTTTGCCCCAAAAAGATGCACTAATAACAACTCCTTCTTTATTAGAAACTACCAATCTTATTCCTGTTACTAAAAATTCTCTAATCACTATAATCATAATAACAGCAGTAAAAAAATTTTTAGGCATTTGAGTATCTGCAAATAAAAAAGTTCCTTGCGTAGCAGACAAACGACATTGACAAATATAAAAAAGTGTTATAATAACTAATAATTTATCGGCAATAGGATCAAAAAACTTACCAAAAACAGTTTGTTGTTGATATTTTTTAGCTATATAACCATCCAAATAATCAGTAATAGCAGCCACTATAAAGATAATTTGAAAAGCCAAAACATTAGCAAATTCAGGCTCACTTTCACTTACACACATCAAAGGCAAAAGCACAAACACTAAAACAATCCTAAAAACAGTAATTAAATTAGCCAACAAAGGAAACATACATTACTCCTTTAGTAATTTTGTAAAAAAACTCATATTTTTGTTTAATTAAATATGGTTCAAAAAGACAAATCATTTCTTTGAATATCAAAAAATAAAAATAGTAAATGTTTAAGGACAAAAATAAGATTTTCAAAACCTCTTATATACTATTATTATAACATTATTGATAAATGTTTTTAGTAAGTGTTTTTATATACATAACATAATTGTTATTATTTTGAGTAATTATTACAATTAAAAGATAAATTATAAAAACTCTACATTTATCTACATTTAAAAAGTAAATTAAATTTTTTCTACATTTATAAATAAATTTTGTATAAAGAAAACATATTTAACTTAATTTTTAAATGTTTATAATACAAATAAATTAGCAAAATGTTTTTTATAGTTTTTTGTGTTTAAAAATCTCACGGAACCCAACTATTAGCATAAACAAATCGAAGGGCACCGCAATAGTTAAAAATGTTTTATAATTTTGATATAAATATGTTAGCTATTTTGCATTGCAATAATTTCAATCAAATCAACTAATAATAAAATACTAAAATAATATTAAATAATCATAAATACTTATGATAAATATTTTTCATATTTATATATATAAAATATAATTAATATAACAAAGGATAAGCAATACTAACTACTACTACTACTAAAGCTCCACCAATACGAGTAGCTATTTGAGCAAAAGGCATTAATCCCATCAAATCAGAAGCTGATAAAATAGCAACATTACCAGCACCTCCAATACTATTGGTACAAAGCCCTGCAGTAATTGATGATTCTACTGGATAATAACCTAACTTTTTGCCTAAATACCCCGCTACTAAAGCAACTGATAATACACACATTATACATGTAAAGACAAATTTAACATTTAATTGTTTTAACATATCTTCCATTGGAATACTAGAACCTAAAATTACTAAAAAAGCAGATGTAAAATTAGTAGTAACAAATTTAGAAGCTTGATTAATACAACTATTATAATAATCAGATACTACATTAAATAATTTCATCAAAACAACTACAAACACTAAAAAAACAATATATTCTGGTAGGTATTTTTTAATATTTGGTAATAATAAAATTAAGGATTCTTTTATTAAAACACTCAATAAATATAAAGTAAAAATAGCAATTAAACCTGTAGTTATTTGAGAATAACTTAATTTTTTAGGAACTGATTTAGAAGTATTTTTATCTGAATTTTTTGGAGTTTCTTTAACTTCCAATTTACCATAACCACTATATTTAGTAGTTTTCAAAAATTTCTTAATAAGCCCAGAAGCAAAAATACTAAAGATTCCTCCTACTAATAAAGCAGGAGTCATATGAGACATAAAAGTTTCTTGCCAATCTAGATTCTGCCCAGCATAAGCATTTTTTAAAGGAGTAACTCCAGATGACATACCACCACTTGCTAAAGGAGCAAAAATATAAAAGACAGCATCTAAAAAGCCCCCTTTAGAAGTTTGAGAGGCATTTTCTAACCCTCCAATAGGATTTAATAAAGCCCCCAAAGTTCCTACAACTAAAGCACCAGTAAGCAAAGATACTAATATTAAAGGAATAAATTTTTTAAAAGAACTTTTTAATAACTTTTTATCCATACTTAAAAAACTACCAATAATTAAAGCAGAAACAAAAAAACTAGCAAAACCAATAGCTTTATAAGTATATTGAGTTTCTTTTACTGTTATAGACTCAGCATTTAAATGTTTCATAATACTTTGCATAAACTTTTGCATTTGCAAAAAGATAGAATCATCTTTAAAAAAAGGATAAGTAAACAAAATAGAAGGTACTAAAATACATAAAATAGAACCACCTCCAATATCTTTTAAGAGGGGAGTTTTAGCACCTATTTTTTGTAAAACAGCAGCTAAAAGCATAGCTATTAATAAAGGGGTAATTAATGGATGAAATGCAGGATTAAATTTCTTAGTAGTTTGAAAACTTACAAATCCCAAAACAAAAACTTGCACAAAAACTACTAAACTCATCAAACAAAAAAGAGGCACACTAAACCCTAAAATAGTTTTTTGAGGAGCAAAAATACTATTAACTTTTTTAGAGTCTTTATTATCTTTATTATTATTGTTTTCTTTATTATCTGGGGAACTTTGTTCCTGTTCTATACTCATTTTCTTACTACTCCAGTTTCTTTAGCTACTTTACAAACTGCCAAAGCAATTTGTTTAACTACTTCTTTATTAAAGAGAGTTGGTAAAATATTATTTTCATTTAAATCTTTTTCTTTAATGATGTTTTTTAGAGCATAAATAGCAGCTTTTTTCATCTCTTCGGTAATTTTAGTTGCTTTAGCATCTAATGCCCCACGGAAAACACCTGGAAAAGCAAGACAATTATTTACTTGATTAGGAAAATCAGATCTCCCAGTAGCAACAATTCTAGCCCCACCTTTTTTAGCTTCATCTGGCATAATTTCTGGTACTGGATTAGCTAGAGCAAAAACAATTGCATCTTTTGCCATAGTAGATACCATTTCAGCTGTAACAATACCAGGAGCAGATACACCAACAAAAATATCTTTTCCTTTAAGTACTTCTTTCAAAGTTCCTTTTTCTTGATATTTATTAGTTACTTCAACTAATTTTTTTTGCGGCTCATTAAGATTGGCTACTCCTTTATATAAAGCTCCTGTTTTATCAACTAAAACAATATTGTTAACTTTTAATAACAACAACATTTTAGCAATTGCCATCCCTGCAGAACCTGCTCCATTAATAACTACTTGAACATCTTCAATAGATTTTTTAACTACTTTTAAAGCATTTAGAATTCCTGCAGCAACTACAATAACAGTACCATGTTGATCATCATGAAAAACAGGAATATCAAGTTTAGCTTTAAGAGCATCTTCAACTTCAATACATTGAGGCGACTTAATATCTTCTAAATTAATTGCTCCAAAAACAGTTGAAATTTTAGAAACAATATTTACTATTTCTTGAGAATCAGTAGAATCAATACAAATAGGAAAAGAATCAATCCCTGCTAATTCCTTAAACAAAATAGCTTTTCCTTCCATCACTGGCAAAGAAGCTTTCGGACCAATATTACCCAATCCTAAAACTGCAGTCCCATTTGTAACAACACCTACCATATTACCTTTCATAGTATAACGATAAACATCACTAGGATTTTCCTTAATTTTTAAACAAGGCTCTGCTACTCCTGGAGTATAAGCTAATGCTAAATCATCTAAGTTTTGTACTTTTACTTTACTTACAATACCTACTTTACCTTTATTTTTCTCATGTATTTCTAATGCTTTTTCTTTGATGTTCATTTAACTGAAGATCTCCTTTTATATTTCTTTATGTATTTTATATATATTTGAAGGGTGATTTGATCTTGAAATTATTACCAAAAAACAATCATCCGTCTATATTTTATACCTTATTTAATAAAATAATTAATATTTTTTTTACTTTTTTAACATTTATTTAAATAT
>NZ_BSDA01000003.1:0-108372 GCF_036985185.1 Hydrangea phyllody phytoplasma | reverse complement strand
GTTCATTGTATTTAATAATTCATCAGTGGTATCTGGTTTGCTAGTTTGTATTAATGAATAGTCAGCTTTAGAAATTTGACAACCATATTTTTCTTTAGGTTTTGCATTTTCGTATTCTAAATTATATAAATTATTTTTACCTTCAGTCCAAATGATATAATATGATGGCAAAATTTTACTTAATGTTTCAAAATCTTTTTTTCAAAGAAATTTATTTTTCCATTAATATCTTTTTGAGTGGGTTTCATTCCTTCAAAAAAACAATACTCTCTTATGATATTGTTTTATAAATCTGGATAAATTAAATAAGGGGTAACAGTTATTTTATTAATATTATATTTTTTTAATTGCGATGGATTTTGTTTCGGCATTTCAGAATTTATAATTTGTTCTTTTATATTTGGAGGTTTTTCAAAAAAAGAATTAAATGCAAGTTCATTTTTATTTTCTAATTTTTGATTTTCTTCTTTGATTTTTATTTTGTGTTTTGCGTCCAAATATGTCCAAATAATTATTAAAATAGATAAAACAGTAATTATGGATATTGTAATAGTAATATTTTTTTTATTTAGGGTTTTCATTTTTTAGTTACCTTTCATTATAAATTTACCTCCTTACCTTTATTTTACTCTTTTTTTGCGTAAAAATCGCTCAAAAACAGTTAAAAAAGTGAAAAAAAAGATACTTTTTGCCATATTAAAGGAGGTGATTTCAATTATATAATAAAAATAAGACTCTCATTTATTGAGAGTCTTATTGATTTAAATTAATTTTTAATATTGTATATTTCTTTTAAAGCATTTTGGTAAGGTTGGATGTCTATTTGACTAAATTTATTTTTAGTTTGTAAATTTTGAAATAAATTGTTATGCCTTGTAATTGCTAAAGTTTGATCATTTTCTAATTGTTTGTTTTGTTGACTTAATTGTTGTAATGTATCACCAATGCGATTAATTTTATCTTCTATTTTTCGTTTTTCTTTTTCGTTTGCTGCTTCGTATTGTCTTTCTAAAACTTTTATATCTTTATTTATTTTTTTGCTGCTCAATGATATGTCATCCATTTTGCTATTTATTTTTAAAATATTTTCGTATGATTCTTTTTCGTCTTTAGACATGAAAGACATTTGTTGTTGTTGGTATTGTTTGCGTAGTTCTTTTTCTTTTGCTTTTATAGGTAGAATTTTTGGTAGTTCTTTAAGTTCATTATTGGTAATATATTTTAGTCTTTTGTTAAAATTTTCTTGTGAGACTTCTATTTTATTATTTATTTCAGTTTTATTGTTATTTTGTGATGAGGTTTTTAATAACATCGCATCAGAAGTGAATAATTGAGGTGTTACAAAGAAATAAAAAGTTGTAATTCCAATTAAAATTAAAAAGATAGTTGTAATAAGGATATATTTTTTGTTGCGGGTCATTTAGTTTGCTTTCTATTTTAAAAAGTGCTATTGTGTTTATCTTTGGTTCTTAATTTTATTTTATCATTTTTTTATTATTTTAATAATTTATTATTTTAAAAGTTTTTTTATATTATAAAGTTTTTCGGGTTGTAAAAAGATGAGTTAATGTTTTAAAATATGGGGTTGTCAGTAATTAAATAAATGTCTGATAATTGTAAATTGAGTATAAAATTTAGTTCTTTGGTGTATATTTCTAACATTTTTTCTTGAAATTGTTGAGTATAATGGATTTTATCTATTGTGTGTTTTTGGTTTTTTTGGATATTTAAATAACTATTATAAATAGAGCCTAATCCTTGTTTTTCAAAAAGTGGAGTTGTAGGATAATTACTATATTTGCTTTTACAATCTTTCCAAGTTTTAGTTAATAAATCATGGAGTATTTCATTTTTTATTAAGTCATAATTGTTTCTTGTTGTCTTTATTAAAATATTAGAATTTATTTGAGGATGATATTTTAGTTCTTTTTCTTTGGATAGTTGTAAATTGAGTGTTTTTGGTTCTTCTTGGTTTATTTCTAATGTTATTTCTTGTTGTATATGTGGATATAGAATTAAACCTAATAACAATATACTTATAATTACTAAGAATAATAAAACTTTAATATTTATTTTCAAATTATTTATTTTCAAATTATTTATTTTCTTTTATATATTGAAGGGACAAGTGTTCCCCCACATTTATATTATAACTATTATTATGTAAAAAGTCATTATATAAACAAAAAAAGACTATCATTTAAGATAATCTTAATATTGTTTAAGTAATTTTTTGTTAGTTTGGGATGGGAGATTGTGTTTAAATTCATTGTTATACCCCCTTTCTTTTATATTTTAGGTATATTGGTTGGTTGGGGGGTGGGTTTTATGCTTAAAATATGTTGGGAGGGTAAAATATTTTGGGTATGTTTTAGTTTTTGAGTAGTTCGTTTATTTTGGATAGTTTGTTTTGGTAGTCGGAAAGGGATTTTGGAGACGGTCTATTATTCTATTAAATTGTGTTTCAAACATTTCAACTGATTTAATTTGCCCATCTAATATACCAATTTCGCGTTCTAAACTTTCAATTTCAATTTTGGATTCGGCAAGTTGTAATTCAATTTCCGTTTTTTTTCGGGGGTTAGGTTTGGTTTGCTTTTTTGTGTTTGTTATTTTGTTAGTTTGGTTTTATGTTTGTTTAAACGTGTTGTTTTTTCATCTCTTTGTTGTTGTGGTTTTATTTGGGTGATTTTTTCTTTTTCAGTTTGATAATTTTTAATTGAATCTTGGGTGGTTTTAATACTTGCTTCAATAGTGGTTTTAAAGTTAAGGACCATTTCTAAATCATAAAGTTCCCCTTCGTATTCGTATTTCTTTTCGTTTTTTGTTTGTGGTTGTGATGTGGGTGTAAATGTTTGAGAAGGTAAGTAAGGATTTTGGTTGCTTTGACTTCCTGTATAAATTCCTTCGTTATTACTGTAATCAGGTTTGTAAGATTGTGTGGGTTTGGGGGATGTTGGTTTGTCATCAGGTTTAGTGTTTTGATTAAATAAAACTAAAACTTACCCCCATTTAAGGATGTTTTTTTCTTTTTTATATTATTATTATTATTAATTATTTATAATCACATTAAAATTAATACAAAATACATAATTATTAATATAAAATTAATAAAAATATAACAAAATGAAAATATAGGGTTGACATTCAACAAAAAAAGTAATACAATATTATTGGCAATCGTTAATGTGAGTGCCAAGAGGTGATTAATATGCTTTCAGATAGAAAAAAATTAATCTTAAAGGCTGTAGTGGAAAACTATTCACAAAAAGGACAACCCGTAGGTTCTAAACTGCTTACTCATTTGCCTTATCTTAAATTTGCAAGTGCTACTATTCGTTATGATATGGTGCAATTAGAAAAAGAAGGGTTTTTACAAAAAAATCATACTTCTAGTGGTAGAGTGCCTTCTTTTAAAGGCTTGACTTACTATCTAAACCATTTATTAACACGTGATCATGATGTTGCTTGTATGTTTGAAAGCATTGACAAATTGATTCAAAAAAAGCGTTTTTGTAAAGGACAAGTAATTAAAGAAGCTCTTAATTTGTTAAATAATTTAACTAATTATACTGCTATGGCAATTGGTTCTGATATTTTTAATAATAGTAAAATTACTAAAATTGATTTTATTCCTTTAAATAGTACTCAAGCTGTTATTTTGATTATTACTGATAAAGGAAATGTACAACATCAAAATATTTCTTTGGATCAAACAAAAGAAATTAGCATTTATGACCTTAAAGATGTAGTGCAAGTAGTAAATGATTTGTTGACAGATAAGTTTTTATCAGAAGCAGCCAATATTATTCAAAGTGATTTTTTTAAACAAACTATTACTAAATATATTTGTTTTCAAGAACAATTAATTGCTTTGTTTATGGAAGCTTTTAGTAGTTTTGCCTCAGAGAATCTTTATTTTTCGGGGGTTTCTAAAATGCTTGAAAAACCTGAATTAAGTAATCCTGAAATTATTAAAAAATTTATGGGTCTTTTAGAGCGTAAAGAATTATTAAAAATTATGTTAAATCAAGATAGTTTGTCTTTTAAATTTTCTGATGGCTTGCAACTTACCCCTTTAAAAGATTGTATGATTCTTTCTATTCCTTTTGATGTAAATCCTAATGAGAAAGGAAGAATTGCAGTTGTAGGACCTTCGTGGATGAAATATCCTAAAGTTATTCCTATTTTGGAATATTTGGCAGTTCATTTATCTAAATTAAACGATCAAGAATAACAAATAAAAGAATAAATAATACAATAAATAATTGTAAGATAAAATATAAGTAATAATTACAATTACAACAAATAACAAATAATAAGTAATAATGAAATAATTTATAATTTATTAAAAAAATAACTAAACAGGCTGCCAAAATACTTGTAAGTAACGTAATAAAAACATAATTATATCAAGAAAAGAGGTTTTAAGATGTTTTTAGAAAAAGACCAAGATAACTTAGATAATTTAGAAACACAAGCAAAAGAATTGCATAAAAATTGTAAAGAATGCAAAAATTGTCAAAAAGAAGAAACTAAAACAACAAATAAAGACAACCAAAAGGAAGATGAAACTGTTAAAAATCAATCAAATCAATCAAATCAAACTAAACAAACAAATACCAAACAACAAAAACATCAATCAAAAGAAAACAGTCATCTGCAAATTACTAAATTACAAACTCAAATTAAAGAATTAAAACAACAACTTACCCAACAAAAAAAAGCCTTTGATGAAGAGTTGTTAAAAAATCAAGCAGAATTGATTAACTTTAAGAAAAGAGCCCAAACTCAAAAAGCAAATGAATTAAAATATGCATCAAGTAATTTTATTACTAATTTATTAATGCCCTTGGAACAATTAGAAAAAGTCATTGATATGCCTACACAAAATGAATTGTTGCAAAAATATTTATTAGGATTTAAGTTGTTACAACAACAAATAAAAAAAGTGTTGCAGGATGAAGGAGTAGAAGAAATTGAGGCTCTTAATAAGTCTTTTGATCCTGCTTTGCACCACGCTTTAGAAACAGTGTGCGATCCTAAAAAACCTGATAAAACTAATTTAGCAGTTTTACAAAAAGGTTATTTATATAAAAAAAGAATTTTAAGACCAACATTGGTTAAAGTAAATGAATGGAGTGATAAAAATGACAAAAACGAATAAAATTATAGGTATTGATTTAGGAACAACTAACTCTTGTGTTGCTGTAATGGAAGGTGGCGAGGCAAAAGTTATTCCTAATGCTGAAGGTGGAAGAACAACTCCGTCTGTAGTTTCTTTTAAAGGTGATGAAATTATGGTAGGAGAAATTGCCAAACGTCAAGTAATTACTAATCCTAATACTATTAGTTCTATCAAAAGACACATGGGAGAATCTAATTATACTGTTAATGTGGGCGGTAAAAAATACACTCCGCAAGAAATTAGTGCAATGATTTTGGCAAATTTGAAAAAAACTGCTGAAGATTATTTAGGAGCTCAAGTAAGTGAGGCAGTAATTACTGTTCCCGCTTATTTTAATGACGCTCAAAGACAAGCTACCAAAGATGCAGGTAAAATTGCAGGCTTAAATGTTAAACGTATTATTAATGAACCAACTGCAGCTGCTCTTTCTTATGGCGTTGACAAAGGTGATAAAGAACAGACCATTTTAGTTTTTGACTTAGGAGGAGGAACTTTTGATGTTTCTATTCTAACTTTGGTTGATGGTACTTTTGAAGTGCTTTCTACTTCTGGAGACAATGCTTTGGGAGGCGATGATTTTGACTTACGTATAGTAGATTTCTTAGTGCAAGAATTCAAAAAAGAAAATAGTGTTGATCTTTCCAAAGATAAAATGGCAATGCAAAGATTAAAAGATGCTGCTGAAAAAGCTAAAAAAGAATTAAGTGGTGTTACTTCTTCACAAATTTCTTTGCCTTTCTTAACAATGAGCGAAGCAGGTCCACTTCATTTAGAATACAATATGACTCGTGCTAAATTCAATGAACTTACTAAAAATTTAATTGATCGTTGTTTGGCTCCTGTAAAACGTGCTTTAAGTGATGCCAAATTAGATATTGAAAAAATTGATCAAGTGCTTTTAGTGGGTGGTTCTACTCGCATTCCTGCAGTACAAGATTTAGTTAAAAATGAATTGAAAAAAACTCCTAATAAGAGTATTAATCCTGATGAAGTAGTTGCTATTGGAGCTGCTATTCAAGGAGGAATTCTATCAGGAGACGTTAAAGATATTTTACTGTTAGACGTAACTCCGCTTTCTTTAGGAATTGAGACTTTGGGTAATGTCTTTACTAAATTAATTGAAAGAAACACTACCATTCCAACTTCCAAAAAACAAGTCTTTTCAACTGCCGCAGACAATCAACCAGCAGTAGATATTCATGTTTTACAAGGAGAACGCCCTTTAGCAGCTGATAATAAAACTTTGGGAAGATTCCAATTAACAGATATTCCACCAGCACCGCGCGGAATTCCTCAAATTGAAGTTACTTTTGACCTTGATGCAAACGGAATTGTATCAGTTAAAGCCAAAGATTTAGGTACTAACAAAGAACAAAAAATTACTATTTCAGGAAGTGGCGCCCTTAAAGAAGAAGAAATTCAAAGAATGATTAGAGAAGCTGAAGAAAATGCTGAGGTAGATCGTGTGAAAAAAGAAAGTATTGATGCGCGTAATGAAGCAGAAAATATGATTTTCCACACTAAAAAATCTTTAGAAGATCTAAAAGCTGACGTTACACCAGAAGAAAAAGACAAAGTTGAGACTCAAATTAAAGAATTAGAAGAATCTCTAAAAGGAGACGATACTGCTTTAATTAAAGAAAAAACTGCAAGTCTTACTAAAGAATCTCAAGGAATTGCAATGAAAGCTTATCAAAAAGCTCAAGAAAAACAAGCACAAGAAAAAGGTACGCAAGAAAACACTACTGCTAAAAATGAAAAACCTCAAGACGAAGTAGTAGACGCTGATTTTGAAGAACAAAAATAATCAATAATAAAAACAAAACTAAACAAAAACAACCATAAAAACAAACAAAAAATATACAAAAAAATATACAAATACAAAAACAACCACAAAAAACAAACTATAAAGAATAATGAAATCAAAGGAAAAGCCCCCTTAGTTTTATTATTAGGAGAAGTTAGCTACAATGACAAAAAAAGATTATTATCATATTTTGGGTCTAGATAAAGACGCAAGTCCTGAGGACATCAAAAAAGCTTATCGTAGTCTTGCTAAAAAATATCATCCTGATATTTCCAAAGAAGCTAACGCCGAGAGCAAATTTAAAGAAGTTCAAGAAGCTTATAGTGTTTTAGGAGATGCTTCTAAAAAAAGTAATTATGATCGTTTTGGTGATGCTTCTGATAAGGGTTTTTCTGGCTTTGGTGGCGGTGGTTTTGATGGTTTTGATTCTTTTGAGGATTCTTTTTTTAGTTCCTTTGGAGATATTTTTGGTAATCAACAAACTAAAAAACCTTCTTATGATAAAAAAGTAGAAATGACTATAAGTTTTATGGATGCTGTTTTAGGAGCTAACAAAACTATTGAAATTACTGTAGAAGCTGATTGTAGAGTTTGTCATGGTAAAGGAGCAGCTTCCAATCAAGATGTTATTACTTGTAAACGTTGTGGCGGAACTGGACAAATTATTACTGAGCAAAGAACTTTTTTAGGTAATATTCGTTCTCGTCAAGTTTGTCCTAATTGTAGTGGTAAAGGACAAGAAATTAAAAATAAATGTTATGCTTGTCACGGACAAAAACGTCAAAAAGTTAAGCAATCAGCTACCTTTAATATTCCTGCAGGGATTCAAGAAGGAATGTCTTTGCAAGTTCCTGGGAAAGGAAATTTTATTCCTTTAAGCAATAATCAAAAAGCAGGAGATCTATATATTACTTTTAAAGTGCGTCCTCATGAATCTTTTGTAAGACGTGAATATGATATTATTTTAGAAATCTTTATTACTTTTCCAGAAGCTGTTTTAGGAACTAATATTTTGATTCCTACTATTTATGGTGAAGTAGCTTTAAAAATTCCTGCAGGGATTCAATCAGGCAATAAATTAAGAATGAAAAATAAAGGAGTTGCACATCTTAATTCTTCTTATCGTAAAGGTGATCAGTATGTTGTTGTTCATATTAAAACTCCTAACCAATTAAGTTTAGAAGAAAAAAGATTATATCAAAAATTATTAGATTTGCAATATCGTAGTTAATATAAGTAATAATATAAGTAATAATATAAGTAATAATATAAGTAATAATATAAGTAAATAAATATTAATACAAATAATACAATATTAATAGTAAATAATAAAATAATAAGGAGACCAACTTAAAAGTTGGTTTTTTTGTTATGTAGCAATTTAATGTTTAAGTTTTTAGAGTTTTACATAGTTAATTTTAATTGTATTATGATGAATAATAAATTAATATTTTTTAATATAAATGTTGAATTGTAATATAGTTTTTATGTTATATTATAATTAATAGTAGATAAATAGTTTTGTTATTTGCTATTTTATTAATATTTATCATATTAAATTAACTACTCATTAAATATTTGAGTTATAATAAAGGCATAAAGTCTTTTATTATATTTAAGTTAGAGGCTTTAGAACTTTAACAAATTTAATTTGATAATTCAATTTAATAAAGAGGTGAAATAACATGTTTTTATTAGATAATCTTAAAGAAAAAATTAAAGATAATAAAAAATTAAGTTCGGTTGCAGTTTATCGTAGAGCAAACCATAAAAGAGTTATGCAAAAAACTTTATTATGGATTAGTTTAATGCTTTTATTTTTGGCACTTTCTTATGCAGTTGTATGGCATGAATTAGTTTTTTTGCCCAAATTTAGGTGAAATAAAAAAACAATTATTTTTAAATATTTGTATCTGCCTGCTATTATAAGTATTATTGCTTTTGTATTTGTTTGTTTTTCTTCAAGTATAACACGATTAACAGCTCCTGTTTGTCTTATTGCTTTGGGGATATTTTTAGGGATGTTTATGGGTTATTTATATGTTTGTTTGAATATATCACATACATTCGATTTGACTGATAAATTACTAATACATAAACATTTATGCCTAACTATGTTGCTTTCGTTTATTTTTATTTTGATGAGTAATTTTGCAATTACTATTTTACTTTATTATAAAAAGTTTAAAAAACAAAATAATCAACAATTAATTAATAAATTTGCTTTTGTAGTTTTTAATTTCTTTGTAATTACTATGTTTTATGTTGTTTTATTTTATGGGGTTGCTTTCCTTTGGTTGGCATCAGTTTCGCAATTAAGTCAACTTTCATCCTTATTTGACCCTTATTTTATGTTAGTGCTCCTATTTGTAAGTCTATTTATTTCATGGGCGTCTGTTTATATTGCAGGAGCTTTAGTTGTCTTTGATTATATTATTGAAAAACAAGTAGATAAAAAATATGAAGCATCTATGGCTTTTGCTTTATGTCTGTTAGTTTTTTGGCCTCTTATTAAAACTTTATGGAATTTTTGTAAAAAGGAGGATTAATAATTAATATTATTTATAAATTTAGAACAGGAATTAATTTTTAATTTCTGTTTTTTTGTTTTTATGAAGTATTTATTATTTATAATGTTGTGATTAGTCAATTTTGGAATTTGAAATAAAATTTGTTAATTGGGGTTATAATAAAATTCTTTTTATTGTTTGTTTTGGTTTTTTTAATTTATCCTTAAATATTTTATGATAACAAAATCCCCAAACCCTAAAAAACTCAATCAACAAGCAAGTATTTTAGTTATAATAATTGGGTATAAGTTTTTTATTTTGATACCTTAATTACTTTCAAAAAGGAGAGTTTATAAATGTTTAAATGGTTGAAAAGTAAATTTTTTAAAAATAAAAATAATGATAAATATCAAATAGGTCTTAAAAAAACCAAAGCTAGTTTTCTAGATTTTCAAACTCTTTTGAAACAATCTAACAATATCGAAAAAACCCTATTACAAGCATTAGAAAGTTTGTTAATTCAAGCTGATTTTGGTACTAAAACCACTCTTTTTTTGATGCAAGCTATCAAAGATGAAATTAATCAATTTCAAATTAAAAATCCTCAAAAGCTTCCTTCTGTTGTTGTTTCTAAAATGTTTGATTTGTATCAAAATATGAAAGGTATGAAAGGCATATTAGAAAGTCCGCAAGAACAAGAAAAAGAACAAGAAAAACAAAATCAAGATTCCAATCCAACAAATCCCGAAGACACTTTTCAATCTCAAAATAACTTGCCTCAAATGTATTTGTTTACAGGAGTTAACGGAGTAGGAAAAACAACTACTATTGGAAAAATGGCTGAAGCATTGAAACAAGAAGGCAAAAAAGTATTATTGATTGCTGCTGATACTTTTCGTGCAGGTGCAGTAGAACAACTCCAAATTTGGGCAAAAAGAGTAGGTGTTGAAGTTTTTTGCAACCCTTTGCCAGCTCATCCTGCAAGTGTTATTTTTGAAGGCATCGAACTTGCTAAAAGTCAAAATTATGATATTATTTTGTGTGATACTGCTGGAAGATTACAAAACAAAACCAATTTAATGCAAGAATTAGCCAAAATTAATCGTGTTATTTGCAAACATTTGCCCGCCTCCAATTTACAAACTTTTTTAGTTTTGGATGCTACTACAGGGCAAAATGCTATTAATCAAGTTGATTTGTTCAATCAAGCAACTCCACTTTCAGGAGCCATTTTAACCAAGCTTGACGGCACTTCCAAAGGAGGGATTGTTTTTGCAATTAAATATTTATACAATTTGCCCACTAAATATATTGGTGTAGGCGAAAAATCCCAAGATTTAATTACTTTTGATGTTAAAAATTATCTTTTTAATTTATTTGAAGGTTTTTTTACTTCTGAAGATATTTTATAATTGCTAATTATAAAGAAAAAATAACAAATAACAAATAACGAAAAACAAACACAAAAAAACATAAAAATTATTATATCAAAAATAACGAATTCAAAAATATTTAAAAAACATTGCCCCAACAAAAAATTAAATCCCACAAAAACAAATTTCACAACATCAAAAAGGAGATAAAAATATGAGTATATTAGGTGAAGGCTTACAAAAAGTTATTAACAAAATTAGAGGAAAAAAAATCCTAGAACAACAAGACATTCAAAACATTATGCAAGATATTAAAGTTTCTTTGGTAGAAGCTGATGTTCATTTACAAGTTATTGATAAGTTTAATGAAATTATTGAAAAAAAGACTTTGAAACAAGAAGTTTTAAAAGGGCTGAACCCCAAAGAACATATTATTAAAATCGTAAACGAAACCCTAATTCAAATTTTGGGCTCTACTCGTGCAGATCTTACTTTTAAGCCTAATTTTAATTTGGATACTTTAATGTTAATTGGGTTGCAAGGAAGTGGTAAAACGACTACTGTAGGAAAATTAGCTCTTTGGTTGCGTAAAAAAAATAGTAAAAAAGTTTTGCTTGTAGCTTGTGATATTTATCGTCCAGGAGCAGTAGAACAATTAAAAGTTATTGGTAAACAAATCAATATCGATGTTTTTTCTAAACCTGACACTGCTGTTTTAGATATTGTAGATGCAGGATTAAAACATGCTTTGCAAGAAGGATATGATGCAGTAATTATTGATACTGCGGGGCGCCTTGATATTGATGAGACAATGATGCAAGAATTGCAACAAATTAAAGCCAAAGCCAATCCTTCAGAAATTTTGTTAGTTGTTGATTGTCTTTCAGGACAACAATCTGCTAATATTGCTCAGTCGTTTCATAATCAAGTAGGAGCAACTGGAGTTATTTTGACCAAAATGGATGCAGATACTAAAGGAGGAGCTGCTTTATCAGTAAGAGCAATGACAGATCTGCCTTTAAAATTTGTTTCTTCTTCAGAGACAATTGACAGTTTAGAGCCCTTTAATCCTGATAGAATGGCATCTCGTCTTTTAGGAATGGGAGATATTTTAACTTTAATTGAGACAGTTACCGATAAAATTGATCCTCATCAAAGTAAACAAATGATGGAAAAATTATTTGATGATAGTTATAATTATTATGATTTTCAAAAACAATTAAAAACATTAAAAAAAATGGGTTCTTTCAGCAAATTGTTAAGTTTTATTCCTGGATTAGGTGGTAAGATGAAACAACTTTCTGCCAGTTTAGGTGATGATGGATTTAATAAATTTGAAGTTTTAATTCAAAGTATGACTAAACAAGAAAAGAAAAAACCTCAATTAATTGCTTTGAGCAGTAGACGTAGACAAAGAATTGCCAAAGGTTCTGGTAATCAATTAAGTGATGTTAACAAGCTAATTACCCTTTTAGAACAACAAAAAAAATTAGCTAAGCAAATGCAACATTTTGATGATCAAGATCTTGATAAATTACAAAATGATCCGATGGCTTTTTTTCGTGATATGAATAATAAATAATTAAAATTATAAAATCTTTTTATTAAGTATTTTTGTACCCTTTAATATTTTTAAAATCAACTTTAATTTATCATTAATTAAAACAAAATGAATAATTATTTGTGTTATATTAAATAATAAATAAATTACATTTTTTATTAAAAATTGCTGCATTTTTATAAAATCCAAAAGGAATACAAATATGAACCTATTAACTAAAAGTAAAGAAAACTTTTTAAAATTTTTATTGGCACTTTATTATTTATTTTAACAACCACTTTAACAATTTATTTTTCATATAACTTTATATCATCAATACAAACAACAAAAATTTAAAGAATATCAAAAACAAATGGAACAATATGATGCCAATAAACCTCCTACTAAATTTAGCGCACATCCTTTAGTATCCCAACGTTGTAAAGAAACAAATGATTATATATAGTAAACAATATAAGTTTTGCAAACATAATTGGCATGGAAACTGAAAAAGAAACTTGTAATCGCATTTTAGCAATGGTATCTCATCCTTAATGATTCCAAAACGCAGGAAAAATCAATAAACCCAAAAGAAGACTCCTACTACACGGAGTCCCAGGAACAGGTAAAACATTATTAGCAAGAGCATTTATGTCACAAGCAAGACAAGCCTCCCCTTCCACCGATGCAGGCTGTTTTGAATTTACCCCCTACGACTTTATCACCAAAACCCGCGAATAAGGAATCGAAATTATAAGAGCGATGTTTGATTTCATTAGAGCTGAATGGCATCTAAACAAAAATAATGGTATGGGAGTAATTTTCATCGATGAATGCGACCAAGTATGGGAAAAAATGGAACTTATCAACCAAGAAGACCAAAAAATGAAAGACATCTTAAACGCCTTCAAAGCCGAAATTACTTCATTAAGAAACCACTGCCCCCACAACCCTGATGCTTTTATTTTCGTAATTGGAGCCACTAATCACTTAGATCAAATAGACGATGCCATCAAATCACGCCTCAACTACCACATAGAAGTTAAACTCTTAGATACAAATGGTAGAAAAAAATTCTTAGAATTCTTAATTGAAAAAAGAAAAACACCAATCACCTCAACTGCAAAAGAATATTTATTAACAACAATTAATGATGCATTGGAAAAATTAACTGATAAATCCAAAACAGGACAACGCACTATGGAATATCTTTTAGATGATGCAATTATCAATGCTCGCTACGAAACCCAAGGGCAAAGTGACATTAGAATTGAAGACTTAAAAAAATCTTTTAAAGTTATTTATGGATTTGATTTGCCTTAAAGACTTCATTAAAAAACTCATTATAATTAAAATTATAAAATCTTTTTATAAACGCAATAAAATAAAAACTCAAACAAAACCTTGTATTCTAAGAAAGTTTTTCCAAACTTTCTTTTTTTAATATTATATTAATTATTTTCCTTTTGTACCTTATAAATAACACAATCATTATTAACTTATAATCCAATTTTGGCTATTAGCTAAACGATAAAATAAATAGGAGAAACAATGAAACATTTAGTTTTAGTTGATGGCAATTCGCTTTTATTTCGAGCATATCACGCAACTGCAAGCAAATATAAACCCCTTTTGCAAAATAAAAAAGGTATCTACACTAATGCTCTTTTGTCTTTTATTAGAATGTTTGAAAAAATTTTAGAAGAAACGAAAGGCTATATTTTAGTAGCTTTTGATACTCATAAACCTACCAAAAGACACCAATTATACGATGCTTACAAACAAGGAAGACCAGAAACACCTTCTGCATTGATTAGTCAAATTCCTTTGATTAAACAATATTTAGACCTAATCGGTGTTAAATATCATGTCCAAGACGAATACGAAGCCGATGATATTATAGGTACTTTAGCCAAAGAAGCAAGCAATCAAAATAAGACAGTATCTATTTATTCAAGTGATCAGGATTTATTGCAATTAGTAGATGAAAAAATTACTGTTTGTTTGCTTAAAAAAGGATTGCGTGAAATTAAATGCTATACACCTCCTACTTTGTTTGAAGAATACGGTCTTAAAGAATATCAAATGATTGATTATAAAAGTTTAATTGGTGATCCTTCTGATAACATTAAAGGAGTATTGGGAATAGGACCTAAAACTGCTCAAAAGTTATTACAAGAATACGATTCCCTAGATAATTTGATGCAAAATTTAGACAACATTAAACCTATTTTAAAAACCAAAATCCAAAATTCCCAAGCTGATTTAGAACTTAGCAAAATACTTACCGCAATTGACCTTAAAGTTCCCTTGCCCTTTGATTGTATGCAAACAGAAATACAAATACGTTTGGCGCAAAACCTTAAAAATTTTTATGAAGAAATGGATTTTAGACGCTTAACTATTACCAAATATGCAAGAATTGAAAAAGAACCAAATACCACAAATACAAATGCAAATTATAATAATAAGGAAGCGTCCCCCAAATCCAAAGAAGTGCAAGAAGTAGAAAAAGATAGCAATTTAGAAAATGATAATAATTTAAACCAAACAAATCAAAACAGACCTATCAACAACACCACCACTAACAATAATGACAATAACGCTCCAAAAGTTCAAGAACAAGGCGCCAACCCACCTCAAAACAATTTTCATTTTCAAATTATCAAAGACCAAAACTCTCTAAATGCTTTTTTGGCTCAAATCCAACCACACCAAATTTGGGCTTGTTTTTTTGAGTTAGAAAAAGAAAATGACTCAAATACTTTTTTGCAAGGAATTGGTTTTTCCAATGAAAATACACATTTTTTTATAGATGCTAATTTGGCTTTTGATAATAATAACTTTTGCAATTATCTAAAAGATGCTAATTTTTATAAAATTGTTTTTCACAATCAAGCAACACAACTTTTTTTAAAAACAAAACATCAAGAACTCAACGGAGTTATCTTTGATTTAGTTTGTGCTTCTTATCTTTTATTTCCTTTGAAAAATCTTGAATTTAGTCATATTATAGCCAAAATAGATATTTTGAATAACACAAATTATGTAAGCCAATTATCTCAAAACATTTTTATTTTAGAGCAAAAAGTAGCTTTTAAAGCTTTTTTATTACACGCCATCAAAAATAGCGTTTTGAATCATTTAAAAGTTCAAAACCAATTATTTTTGTTTCAAGAAATAGAACTTCCCTTATCAAATATTTTAGCCCAATTAGAATATGAAACTAATTTAGTACAACAAAAACAAATAATAGAATCACAGCCAATAGAAAAAAATACGGATGAAAAAATAGAGACACAACAAGAAAAAATACCAAAAACAAATCAAGGGCAAGAACAAGAACAAGAAACTCACATCAACCAATTAAAATCATTCAAAGATGTTTTTGGGTATCAAAATAGTTGTTTTTTAAATATAATAAACAATAAAAAATCTTATAATTATTTAATTAATGATAATTTTTTTTGCTTTTCGTTAAAAATTTTAGCTACTTTAGGAAATATTCAAAAAATTAAAAATTACTTTAAAATTGAAAACAATCATCTTTTAAATGATGAACAAACCTTACAATTTTTTGTAAATGCTCCCAAATCAGAAATCAAAAAGGGCTCTCAAAAACTTTCTGAAACAACGAATTTTGATGTGGATGCGTGGGCAAAAGCAATTATCCCTGAATTAAATATTTCTTCGAATTGTGCCCAAGATTTTATCCATCAATATTTAAGTTTGGATGATGAAATTATAAATTATTATCAAAGTTTATTACAACAAATCAAAGAAAAAAAATATGCATTAACTTTATTGAAAAGAAAAGTTTTTTTTGGTAATCAAAAATTAACTCCGAATTTTGATTTAGAAACATTATATGTTTTTTTACAAGAAAATATTTTAGATATGAAAAAAATTGTCATATTGCAATTATTGCGCCATTTAGAACGAAACAATGAAACTGCCAAAATTACTTATTTTGCTTTAAATGATTATTTGCAACAAAACATAGATTTAATTTCTAAACATTTGAATTATTTTTTTATTTTAGATAATGGTAATATTTAATTGGACAAATCTTATTATTTATAATTTATTTATAAAATAGAAATGTTAAATATCCAAATCAATAAAAAAGCAAAAGAAAAAACATAAGAACAATTGCAATCCAAAAACAAAGATAAAAAAGGAGCAAATGCATGCCAGAATTACCTGAAGTCCAAATTATTGTAGATTTTTTAAAAACACAGTTAATAGGAAAAAAAATTGTTGCAACTAAGGTATTTTATGAGCCTGTTGTTAAAAATACCAAAGAATTTCAAAAAATTGAACAAACTACCATTTTGGATATTCAAAGAAAAGGTAAATTTTTATTATTTTTTTTAACTCAAGAATTAGTTTTAATAGGGCATTTGAGAATGGAAGGAAAATTATTTATCAAACCTTGCGATGAGCCTAAACACAAATACGAACATTTTGCAATTATTTTGGAGGATAAAAGTTCTTTAAGATATTATGATTTTAGGAAATTTGGTAGATTTGAAGTTAAGAATCAGAACATTTTTTTAACCCAAACTACCTTGCATCAACTAGCCTTAGATCCTTTTGAAATCAATCCAGTTGTTTTGTATCAAAAAATATTAAAGACCAAAAGCGCTTTGAAAAAAGTTTTATTAAATCAAAAAATAATTTCTGGATTAGGCAATATTTATGTTAATGAAGTTTTGTTTTTAGTAAAATTGCATCCTGAAACTAAAGCTTGCGAACTGTCTTTGGAACAAGTGCAAGAAATTGTAACAATTTCCCAAAAAGTACTTACCAAAGCCATTAAACTGGGCGGAACTACTGTAAGTACTTTTGAATCTCAACCAGGCATTATAGGCTATTTTCAAAACAAATTACAAGTGCATGGCAAAGTTAATAAGCCTTGTATTAACTGTCAAACTAAAATTATCAAAATCAAAGTTGGCGGCAGAGGTACTTATCTTTGTCCTGTTTGTCAAAATCATAATTCTAATAAAGAATTATAATTGATTTATTTTCAACTATAAAATAGATCAATATTTTTAAAAAAGAGGTTTTTATGCTTAGTCATCTAAATTTATTTCAAATCAAAAATTCAGTTTTTTTGTCGCTTGAAGACCATCAAAGCCTAAGTTTGCTTTATCAACCACTAATAGGCACTCATGCGCTTGGTATTTATCATATTTTAGCAACTCTAAAACCTAATATTTTTTATCAACATCAATTTTTATTTGATTTGAGTGCGGTTTCAAAAAATGATTTTTTAGAAGCACAAGAAAAATTAGAAGCTCTTAATTTGCTCCAAACTTTTTGCAATTCCGAAACCCAAGAAAGAATTTATTGGCTTAATTTGCCATGCAGATCTCAAGAGTTTTTTAAAGACCCTCTTTTTAGTAATTTTTTATTAAGTGAAGTGGGAGAGGCTACTTTTTTGAGTTTGCAAAATCATTTTAGTAAAGAAGCTTCCACTAAAAAAAATAATTGGGACGCTTTTCAAGACATTAGTAAAAAATTTGATGATTTGTTTCAAGTGCAAAAAATGGATTTACCAAATGATTTTACTTGTCCCAATAACCAAACAAATTCTTCTCCAAGACAGTTTTTAAATAACGCTTTTGATTATAAATTATTTTTGCAAAAATTGCCCCAACGTTTCAAAAAACCATCTTTAACTTGCAATCAAACAAGTGATTTTATTCAAAAATTAAGCTTAGTTTATAATTTAGATGAAGCTACACTTTCGGAAATATATCAAAAAACTTTTCCAAAGCCCAGCGAAATCGAACTATCCAAATTAAGCCTAGGTGTAAAAAGATATTATCAGATGCATACTCAAAATCAAAATTTGTTTTTTGCGAAAAAAACGCAAGATAATGAACAAGATACGATTGCTTTGCTAAAACGTAAAGATTCTACTCAAAGAATTATTATAAATCATTGTCCTAAAAATATGCAAGCCACTGCGGCTGATACTGTTTTTCAATTTATGGAAAGAAACAATTTAGAACCGGGGCTAGTCAATGTGCTTTTAACTTATATTTTGGAACGAAAAGGCTTTGTGCCCTCAGTGGTTTATTTGGAAAAAATCTTAAAATCTTGGGAGCAAAAAGGGATTTTTGATACTGAAACAGCATATGATTTTTATATGGAACAAGAAAAAAACCAATCCCAAACTAAGTTTAGATCTAATTTAAAAAAACCACAAATTTCTCCTAAATGGTTAGAAGATTTTAAAAAGAAAAAACAGTCATAATTTTTTGGATGATTTATTATTACAAGGAATCAATTCAATTTGATAACATTTTACAAAAGCAAAAGAGGTGAAAAATTAATTTATGGAATTTTCAGATATAAAAATAAAAATTAGGAAAATGATTGCACAGTGCGAAGAAACCAAAAATTTAGATATCTCTGATGATGAACTGCCAGTTATTTATCATTATTTGCTCACCAAAGATCAAGAAAATGAATATGGGAATCGCCAAGAAATAAAAACTAATCCTTTAAGAGTTGTTTGGGTTCCTACTGTTAAATCTCAAGCTCTTTATTTTAAGGAACATTGGCAATCGCAAAATGAATTGTTTGATAGTAGCATTAATTTTGATGCTCATTTAGTGAGGCAATTTGTAGTGGATAATGATTCTAAGCAAAAAGCGTTAAAAGAGATGAAACAAATTATTAAACATTTTGAAAAATCTACCAAAGGTTTTTATTTGTCGGGTTCTTTTAATACTGGAAAAACTATTTTTTTGAAAAAAATAGCTTATGAATTAATTCAAAAACAAATTTCTGTTATTTTTCTTTTTATGCCTGATATAACTAGAAAATTTAGAAATTTTTTGTATAATAATACTTTAGAAACAAGGTTGCAACAATTAAAAAATGTTAAGTGTTTGATTTTGGATGACCTAGGTTCAGAAAATATGACACCTTGGTTTCGTGATGAAATTTTGCTTCCTTTGTTGTATGATAGAGCTGAAAAAAAGTTGCCCCTTTTTATTAGTAGTAATTTGCCCTTTAATGAACTGCACAATTATTTATTGCATTTGCATGGAGCTGAAAATGCTAATAGTGAAGTTAAGGTATACAAAATTATTGAAAAAATTCGTACCATTACTCACTTTTATGATTTTTCCGAAAAACAAGATTCCTAATAAGACAGTTTTAACTTGGTCAAGGATTAAAAATATTCTTTTTGGGAAAAACGTAATAACACAAGCAAATAATTTATAATTTATTTTGGTGGAGATGATGGGAGTCGAACCCATGTACAAAATCACTTTAATTTATATATTCTACATATTTAGTTTATTTTGTAAGTTCGCAATTTATGAAAAAACAAACAAAATCCATAAATTACTAGTCTTTTTGATATTTGCTAAAAGAGCAAAGACAAACCCAATTAGTAAAACTTACCTTATTGCCTTCCTTAAATCGTAAGTTAATTTAAGTGCGGGTTTTGCTTATTTATTTAAGCAAAAGCTAATTGTGAAGAAAAACTGTTTGCAAAATTCATTTGATAAACTGGAGTTTGTCCAGCAAAATCTTGTGTATTTGTTACAGTTTGTTTGTTATTTCCGGTTATTATAACCTCGACGTTTTTACTTGCGTAACCAAGATATGCTATATAAATTTCGTTGACCTTGGCAAATCCAAAACATCCCCATATTTTTATTTTAACTCAAAAAACCTTTTTTAAATCAAGTTATTTTTAGATTTGTTATTTGTGTTTTTGGAATGGATCATATTTTTGATTAATTTATTCTTTTTGTCCACTCAAAAATTATAACCAATAAATTTAAAATTTTGTAAAAGCGCCAAAGATAAAATTATCTAAATTTAAACTAAACTCAAATCAAAATTACACAAGCAAACAAAAAGCTCAATATATATAACAAAAAAGGGATTTGCATCCCTTCCTTTGTTCGATTATTAATGAAATTATTCGTTAACTACAACAACATCTACAGCTTGAGCTCCGCGGTCGCCTTCTTTAACAGTGAATTCCACCTTGTCGTTTTCATTAAGTGTTTTTCTTCCAAAGACTTCAGTTTGAATAGAACTGTAATGTACGAAAATATCTTTCCCATCAGCTGAAAGGATAAATCCGTAGCCTTTGTCTTTAGAAAACCATCTACATTTTCCCTGTTGTTTTTTGTCTTGCATTATTAATAATACTCCTTCTTTTAAATTATTTTGGTTTCATAACCTATTATCTATTATAACTCATTTATTTTTAGAGTCAAACATTTTTACACACTTTTTTTACTTTTTTGACGTTTTTTGGTAAAATTTTCATTTTTTTCGTCAAAAATTTGCATTTTGATATTTTTTTTGATATAATAAAATATGTTAAGCCCTTATAGTTTAACGGCAGAACGTAGCAATGGTAATGCTGAAATACAAGTTCAATTCTTGTTAAGGGCACCAAAACCAAAATTAAGATGATGTGGGCGTCGTATAGTGGTTATTATACGTGCTTGCCAAGCATGAGACGGGGGTTCGATTCCCCTCGCCCGCTCCATACATTATATAATTTAGATGTATTATATTTGTTTATTAAAAAACTTTATTATTTAGCTTTTTTTGCCCCAATAACAGCGTTTAATTGTTATCAAACACAACAACAAGAAATTAGTCAAATCCAAAATAAATTAATTACCCATTTTTATCTTTTAGCCCAAAAAAGATCACAACAAATTCAAGAATTATCAAACCATTATCATTTATCAACCCCAAAATAAAATAGTTTTTATTTTGTTTAATTAATGATTGTTTTTGGTGGATTAGTCATTTGATTGATGATTAATCAAATCTACTTTCATTTAAATTATTTTCCCAAACATAAATTATTAGTTACTTTTTAGTATCAAATTATTCATTTAAACGGCAAAAAAATCAAATTGTATATACTAAAATTTGATTTTTTTGCATATTAGTCGGAATTATTATTTACTAATTAAAAAAAATTTTAAAAAATTTGTTTTTTAATAAAAAATATAGTAGAATAAATAATTACTATTTTTTATTATTTAATAGTTGATTTTATTTTTATTAAATCTTATTATCAGCTTGATTTTCTAGATTTTTTAGTTTGGAAATATAAATTTAAAAAAAGGTGGTGTTTTTGAGTATTGAAAAAATTAACCAAACGTAATCATTTAGTTTTTTTGTTAACATTACTGTTTATTGCTTTATCGTGCGCAACGGTAATTTTTGCAGCTATAGCTCTTCAGAAAATGTGGACATCTTCTAAAGGACATGTTATTAAATCCACGATACCAAAAATAGAACCATTATTAAAAATAACAACGCACCCGGATCTTAAAAATGAAATTACTACTAAAAAATTATTTTCTATACAATATAAAGATATGAATTACTCACCAAAAGAAGATGAATCAGATTTAATAACCGTGCCACATCGAGTAAGTATTGACCCAGAAAAATGGAATACCTTTACTACCAACCAAAAAAAAGATTTTTTTAAAAATAAATATTTAGATATTCAGTATAAAATATATTTAGTAAAAAATAATCAAAAAGTCCCAGATACAGGTGTTATTTCTAGTGATAATATTTTGTCAGATGATCTAAAAATTATGGATTCTAAAGACGAAACATTTGTAATACTAAAAAGCGATACAAAGGAAGATGATCTTTTTTTGGTAAATTTTGAATATAAGAAAAAACAAAAACTAGACGACCCATTAACTTTTTTAAATCATAAAGAACCAGATTTATTAAAACTATATGAGCAACCATCAACATCAACAGATTACACAAAAGACAGACCAGTATTGATGATAGAAGATAAAGGTAATATTTCATTGCAATACTATGATATTTTTATCAATATACAACAAAACGCTGATTTAGATAAAGAATTGTTAAAACAAATTGTCGAATCATTAAATTCAAAAGATTCAGTTAATAGTGATGATTATTCAGAAGGTCGATTTAAAATTATAGTCGATTATGCTTTAATGAATAAAGACGGTCAAATTGGTGGTATTACATCAACAGACTTATCAGGTAAAAAATCTCCTAGATTAGCAAAATCAAAAGATAATGCTTCATCAGCCTCTAGATCGCCAGTCAAAGTAAATGTTCGTATTACAGATCAAAATTCACAAAAAATAAGTAACTAACATACAACACCTAAATGATTATTCATCACATGATGAATAAATAAAGGTTATTTTATGAATCAAAAATTAAGCCAGACGACAATATTTCTGCAAAAAAATAATATTATCTTTAGATATATATTATTTTTTATGCGGTTTGTTTGTGTTATTTTTTTTGTTTTTGGTTTTTTGTTAAAGCTTAATGCTTCCGGTTTGCCTAACGAAGATGCAACTAATGCTAATACATTATTTGTTAAAAGTGATAATATTTTAAAAAAATATTTAACTACCTCTCAACAAGTGCCATTGATTAATGGTGGTTTTTTAAGGTTACAAATGGCCAAAAATAATTTAAAAGTTAAATATAACAAAGTAGAAGATTGTTCAGAAAAAGGAAAAATTATTAAAAGATATCATTTTTTAGTTTCTGCAGATACTAAAGATCAAAATCATGATAACTATATTCATGTATTGGCTAAAATAATGATGAATAATATAGAAATTACTCAAAAATTTGTTGTAATTTATTATGAAAAGAAAGATAATAAACTTGAACAATTTTTCACAAACGACCCACAAAAATTTTTCAATCCAAATTCATCCTCATTTAACAAAAAAAAACCTATAGCAATTCAATTTTCTAAATCGAAGAAAGCAATAACATTATCACGTGTTTTAAAAACGAAATCTAACCAAGAAATTATTATTGAGATATCATCAGATGAAAAAAATCTCTTGGAAAAAACCGCTGAGAACAAAGTAAATATAGCAGAACTTGATGAAATATCGTTAGTAATAGATTTTGATTTAACCAATAAAAATAATGAAATTTTAACTCCAACAACTCTTTTAAGTAAATCATTTAATTTTCCTATTTCTCGATTTAATCAAAAACGATTTAATCAAAAATTTTTTTCTTTACATGCGGCTCCTTTTGACAAATTATATCAATCAAATTCTTCTTTAAACTTAAACGAATTGTTAAAAAAGTTTCAAGAAATTGAAAAAAATATTAATATTGAACTTCCTAAAGATAATTCTTATGATTTACAATCTGATTATTTAATATCTTATAAGACATTAGAACAAAATTTTGTGATTATTCAGTTAAATAATCTTAAATCTAAATCGAGCCGACAAGAACAGGATGAATTATTATCAGGTTATATCAATACATTATTTGATCAAAATCTTTTTTCAAAAATTTTTTTGTTTTGCGAAAAAACTATATATGACAATGATATAGAAAATACATATTCTTTTATCCATCATCGTATAACCTTCCCGATTGCTCGGGCTAAATTACCCCAGCCAAAAACATTAGTAGATTATGGGGACGATTATTTGAATAAAAAACGCCTTGATTGGGAGTCATCTTATATTGATTTAGATAATTATGTTGCTGATGATTTGGTTGATGCAATTAAAATTCAAGAAAATATAAAACCTATACTATTAGATATTAAGATATATCAGAAAAAAATACAAAACCAGGAGCAAATAATTAATTAAGTTCACCAGAATTGTTTGAATATTACCAAATAATAAAAAAAGAGGTGGTTATTTCGCTAATAAAAGAAAAATGAAAAATATTTTTCCGAAAAACATTTTTATTGCCATTTTTACGATGTTTTCTACTTTGTTATTGGTGATTGTTTTTATTGTTTATCTTTTGTTAAATAAGTTAACAGAATTGAAAGAAGATATTAATAATATTGATGAACAACGAGAGATTAATATTGATAAAGATATTAAAGATATCATTGATAAAGATATCAAAAAGATAATAGATGAGAAATTAGCTGACATAAATCAAAAAATAGATCAAAAAATAGATCAAAAAAATAATGATAATACAGAAAAAAAGATAGTTTCTGACGAAAAAAATGCAAAAGACGAAAATCAAGATAATTATAAACCTCCCTCAAATACCGTATTTCATCCTCGTAAGGAAAAAGGTGGTATTCCTTTTGAGAAACTTATTGGCATGAAAAAAGAAAAAGAAATATTAAAAGAATTTTTATATTTATTAAAAAATTCTAAAGAATACGATAAATTTGGTGAATTATCTCCATTACGTGGTGTTCTTTTTTATGGTGTACCAGGAACAGGCAAAACTTTACTTACAAGAAGTTTAGCAGAAGAAGCCGGTGAAAGAGTTTCTTTTTATGAAATAGCATCACCTGAATTTTCTTGTGGTTTGGTAGGCGAAGCTCCCCAAAAAGTGCGTGATTTATTTCGGGATGTACGCATTAATAATAAAAGAACCAATATTGATGCATCTATTGTTTTTATAGATGAATGTGAAGAAATTTTTAAAAATTTAGCCACTTTAGGTGATAACACTTCTAAAGATTTACCTAATATTGTTAATCAATTTAAAACAGAATTAACTAGTTCAGACAATGACCCCAAAAAACCTATTTTAATTGTGGGGGCGACTAACCATTTTAACAAATTAGATGAAGCTATTAAATCACGCTTTGATTATCATATTGAAGTTAAAGTTTTTAATCAACAAGAGCGCGAAGATTTTTTCAACTTACGCCTTAAACAGAGAAAAAATTTACCCCATTATACTCAAGCAGCAAAAGATTTTCTCTTCAACCAAGTTAATGATAAAATTAATGATTTTCCTGAAGAAAAACAAAGTAATAGAATTTTAGATAAATTTTTAGATGCTATTGTCAGAAGAGCTATTCTTAATAAACATGAGCATATAGAAATAAAAGATATTGAAGAAAGTTTTTTAACTACTTTTCAAGCAAAAATCACTGCTAATAATTTTATGGGTTTAACAGCTAATAAAATAAAAAATCATTCTTGATCTGCTCCAAAAAAAAGTGAAACCAATAAAGCAACAAAATCCCCCAACTATTATTAAACATAGTGGGGGTATTTTTTTATATCTAAATAGTAAAAAAGAGAAATTTAACATGTCTCATTATATCTATGATTTTCAATCAATTATCAATTTGCTTATTTTCTTTGGTGTTTTGCTTAAAAATAGCTTTAATTTTTTTATTAACAATCATTTTTTTATGTTATTATTAGATTAATAATAGTTTTTTTAATATTTTTGAAACTAAAACTTGTTTTTTTAACAGTCCCAAAAAGTGGTGTAAACCTGTTAATCTGATTTAAATGTTTGACAAAAGATTTGTTTTATGTTTTAATATTGTTGAAATGTGATTTAGTTAATTTTTGAAAAGATAATATATAGTTATCTTTATATGAGTTATATTATTTAATTACTTTATTTGATATAATGAACATTGATTGAAATTATATCATTTTTAGCAATTTAAATTTTTTGGGATATATATTATTTCCTAGACAAAAATTAAGATTTTTAATTTGTTAATTATATTTAAAATAATTAAGGAGTAATTGAATATGAAAAAAAATTCAAATATTATTTTTTCCCATATTATTGATAATGGCACACGCATTATTAATAGTACTTTAATTAAAGAAAAAGCTGTTTCTCGTCAAGGTATTGCATTTAAAACTTTGTTTTTATTATTTTTAACTTTGACCTCTAGATAATATTGACCAAAATACAAAAAATCATGAAATATTTCACCAAAAACAAACTGCATTAAATGAATGGCTAACTAAATTTCAACAACAATCAAAGTTATTGGAAGAGCGCATGATCGAGAGCGCAAATATCCAAGGAAATCTAGAACTAAAACTAGAACGTGACAGAAAAAACGAATTCAAAAGACAAAATAATAATTTAAATGATAAAATTAGTCAATTAGAAGGTCAAATTCGCGCTCAAAATAAAATTTTAGAGGATCTTAAAAAGCAGATAGACGAAGCAATGCAGGCAAACAGAGAAATAAGAACGAAATGTGATCAAGAAAAAAAAGATTTATTTAGGCAATTACAAACACTTATTTTGGCAATTATTCAAGCTAAAAATACGGATAAAGTAAAATATTTTCAGCAGCAACAGGAATTGATAAACACCAAAGCGGAATTAGATTTTGTTAAAAAAACAGGTTATACAAGAGAACAAAATATCCAAATTGAACAATACCAAAACCAACGTAAAGACATGGAAAACCAATAAATTAATATAACATATTATAGATATCATAAAAGCAAGCTTTAATTAAAGCTTGCTTTTTGTTTTATTGTGGGAATAATTTCAGTATAAAATATAAATATAATAAAATATCTTTGCAATTGTTTTTTATTAAAATTATGTATAATATAGGCAAGTTATGTAATTTTAGATAACAATAATAAAATGATATTAAATATTTTAAATACATAAGAAAGTTGATTTTAAAATGAAAAAAATAAACAAACATTTTATCTATATTACTGTAATTATTGTATCTTTTATTATTGTTTTTATATTTCTTAATAACATGAAATCTAATAAGAAAACCCCCTTAATAAAAAGGGGGTTTTTAATATAATATTATAATATAATGATTTTAATTAAAATAAATAAATTAATGGTGCGGATAGTGAGATTTGAACTCACACAAGATATTTCTTACATGCCCCTCAAGCATGCACGTCTACCGTTCCGTCATATCCGCTTAAAAATGATCTTATAGATCACTTTTGTTATTCTAATGAAACAATGTAAGGAATGTTGTTATTTTGGCTTTCTAAGGTTTCTAATTCAATGTGGTCGTAATTAGTTTCTAAGAAATTTTCTAGTTTTTCTAATTCTTTTTCATCAGTACATGAAGGATTATAAAAAACAGTTAAAAAGGTTTGATGAGGTTTAATCATTTTTTGGAGTAATGTTTTTAATGCTTGATATTTATCTTTATTAGTAGCTATTATTTTTTCTTCCCAAACAGATAAATATTCTTTTTCTAAAAGAGTTTGATTGGATATGTTTTTAGCATCTTTTTTATCAGCATAGATAATTTTTCCTGTTTGGATGTTTTTGATAGTTTCTTCCATGATAGTTTTGTTTTGTACTAAATCCAATGATTTATCAAAAGCTAAAAGAGCACTGTATCCTTGAGCGATGTTTTTAGTTTGTAAAAGGACAATTTCTTGATTGGTTCCTTGTAATTGTTTTAGTTGGGTTGTAAGCTTTTCTAAAAGAGATGTGTCATTAGGTAGGATAATGATGTTTTGGGAAGTATTTGTTTGGAGAAGTTTTTCAAAAGTAGTAGGGTTAAAAGTAGATTGTTTTATAATGTGATTTACTTTAAGGTCAGCAAAGACTTTTTGGCTTTTGGTATCATTTACAAATGCAATAAAAAAATATTTTTGATCTTTATTTGAGTTAGGTAAGTTTGAAGGTGACTTTGGGTCTGGGGTAGGTTCTTGTTGTATTGTAAATGTGTCGTGTTTTTGATCTAAAATTGATTGATGTTGTTCTTTCATGTTGTCAATTTTGCTTACCTTTAATGTGCCATAAGTTAAGAGTTTTTCTAAAACTTGTCCTGGTTTGTTGGTATGGATATGTATTTTTAGAATTTCTTGGTCTTTAACTAAAACTAAAGAATCTCCTATTTGTAATAAAGCTTGTTTAAGTTGTTTCATATCAAGGTTTTTTTCTTGGGATGCTTTGATTTGAAAAATGTATTCAGTGCAATAAGTATATTTAATATTAACTTGTCCCAACGTTTGTATTTTATCAGGATTTGTGTGTGTTTGGGGATTTGGGTTTACTTGAAGTAGTTTTTGGTCTTGTAAAAATAATAACATTCCTTTAAGGATTTCAACAAATCCAGCCCCTCCACTATCAACTACTCCTGCTTGTTTTAAGACTTCTAATAATTCAGTTGTTTGGGAAAGAGTTTTTTGGGCGTTTTGTAAGAAATTGGATAAAACATCTTCAATAGTACTAAATTGGGATTTAGCTTTGAGAGTTTGTTTAACAGCTTCACGAAAAACAGTTAAAATAGTGCCTTCTTGAGGTTCTATAATAGCTTGGTAAGCTTTTTGGTAGCCTCCTTCAAGTGAATGGATAAAATCATTAATATTGATAGTTTCTTTATTGAGTTTTTGGTAAGTTTGTGCCATTCCTGCAAAAAATTGGGATAAAATAACTCCTGAATTGCCTTTGGCACCCATTAATAATGCTTTTGATAAAACTTGGGATACTTCTACTATGGAACGAGTTTCTAAATTACTAATTTCTTTAACGCCTGACATCATAGTAATTTTCATATTAGTTCCTGTATCTCTATCTGGTACGGGAAAAACATTTAAATTATCAATGGTTTGGTAGTTGTTTTGTAAATTGATAGCTCCGTTAGCAATCATGTTTTTAAATAATTGTCCGTCAATAAATTGAATAACTTTATCTTTGTTCATTTTGGTTGCCTTTCTTCGAAAAAATTTCTTTAATATAATTAGATAATAATAAGGAATGGAATATTTTTTTTTCGTAATTTGGTATGATTAGGAAAGATTTTTTATTTAAGGTAAATAAAAACCTATTTTAATTATAACATATTTTAATTTTTCTCTTATAAAACAAAGAAGTTAAGGGAGCAAAAATTTAGTTTTTTATGACTTATAAGTAAAATTATGAGATTATTGATAGAATTATTTAGTTTGTTATTTGTTTTATTTAAATTTGTTTTATTTTTTTTGAAAGAGATATAATAGAGATAATCAAATAATTATTAATTGTTAAAAAAGTTTTGTTTGTGATAATCAATTCATTAAAATAAAAACTAATTCATTTATAAAGTTTTAGGCAAGTTATAAAAATAGTGATTTATAAATTTGATATAACAATATAATTGTTTGATTTATTGACAACCAACTAACTTTTAAAAATAACAAAATAAAACGAAAGTGAGAAATTATCTTATGGATAATCAAGAAAAAGATCTCAATTTAAATTTTTTGAATAAATCATTTAAAATCGAAACTGCTATTACTTTAATTGCTTTTTCTTTAGTTGCAATAGCTTTAATTTTAGCTTTTAGACCTTAATTTCAACCACAACCAACAACAACTCCACCTACCATAACACAAACTCCATCTTTATCTGAAAAATCACCTTCAACTCCCAAATGGAGTGTTATAGATGCATTCCATGCGCCAGTTCAATTTGAATTAAACAATTTTAATCCTAACAAAAAATATATGGATGATTTATTTGGAATGAAAGAAGAAAAATTGGCAGCTCAAAAAGTACTAGATTTTGTTACAAATGCCAAAATGTTTGAAGGTAAAGGTAAAATAGATCCTCCCAAAGGAATGTTATTATATGGAGTTCCTGGCACTGGAAAAACTTTTTTTGCTAATTGTTTTATGAAAGATACTCATTTTAAATATGTTGCTAAATGTACTGGTGCTGATTTTGCTCAAAAATATGTAGGAGAAAGTTTAAAGGCAGTACATTCTTTATTTGATAGTGAAAGAAAAATTGCTGATAAACACGGTGGTGCTATCATTTTTGTTGATGAATGTGAAGAGGTTTTTGTTGATCTTACACAAATACGTGAGCATCATAAAGGACAAAGTGAAGCTGTTACGGCTTTCAAAGAAGAATTAACTAGCGAAAAAAATAACCCAACTAAGCCCATATTTTTAATTGCAGCTACAAATTATTTAGATAAAATGGAAGATGCCATTAAATCAAGATTTACTTACAAAATTGAAGTTAAACCCTCGAAAAAGAACCACACAAAGACTTTATGAAATTCTTAGTTAAAAATATCTGTAAAAACCCAATTTCTGATGATGCACTAAATTATCTCACCCAAAATGTTAATGATGCAATTGAAAATGACATTATGAAGCGTTCTAATCGTACCATCGAAACACTTGTTAATGATGCTTGTATTAATATGTGTAGAAACAAACACACATAAATTGAAGTTCAAGACTTAAAAGAAGTTTGTTTATCAGTTTTAGGCTTTATCCCACAATAAAATAATATATATAATAATTTATAAAGCATTACATCAAAGAAATATTAATAAAAATTAAGTATATTTTTATCTATTTTGCGATATAATAATTTTACATAGTATTTAATACTATTACAATTATAAAAAACAAAATAAGAGATAATTGTATAATTAAAATAAATAATAGCAATTTTTTCAAGTTGGAATTATTTATAATTGCCATATTAGAAAAGAGTTTTTTTACAAAGTGAATAATTTAGAAAAACCCAAGCATTTTTTATTGGTTAAGGTGTGCTTGTTGTTATTGGCATTATGGATTTTTATTTTATTATTAGGAAATATAATTACAGTTTGGGCAAATAATCCATTAAAAGAAAATTTAGCTACTGGAGTTATAGAAAAAAGAAAATATTTAGAAGAAAGCACGCAAGATAATAAAGTAGTTGATTGGCAAAATCCTGATACTTATGATGCAATTTATGATACCAACGGAAATCAAATAGCACAAAGACATTACAAATTAGAAAGTACGCAAGATAATAAAGTAGTTGATTGGACGCATTATAATGTTTGGGATGCTACTTATGATAAAAATGGTAGACAAACATCTAAAAGATATTTTTTAGCTCAAAGCACCGAAAATAATAAATTAGTTGATTGGCAAAATCCTGATACTTGGGATGCTACTTATGATAAAAATGGCAGACAAACATCTAAAAGATATTTTTTAGCTCAAAGCACCGAAAATAATAAATTAGTTAATTACAAACATCATGATACTTGGGATAAAACCTATGATAAAAATGATAATCAATTATTAGAAAGGCATTATTTGCAAGGAAGTACTGAAAAAGATAAATTAGTGGATTGGAAAAATAATGATACTTGGGATGCTACTTATGATAAAAATGGTAGACAAACTTCTAAAAGACATTATTTAGAAACAAGTACCGAAAATAATAAAGTAGTTGATTGGCAACATTATGATACTTGGGATGCTACTTATGATAAAAATGGTAGACAAACATCCCAAAGACATTATTTAGAAACAAGTACCGAAAATAATAAAGTAGTTGATTGGCAACATCGTTATACTTGGGGTAAAAGTAGTAATGTAGAACCAATATTGCCTCTTACAAATGTTTTAGTGGATAAAAATACTCAAAAAAATAAAGTTTATTTGCCCCACACCAATAATAAAGTAGCTGATGTGGGTGATTTACAATCTCAAACTTATGACACACACATTTACAATATAAAAATATTTGCCTATATATTATTTATTTTGTTGTTGGCTGTTTTTATTATTGCAATTTATCTTTATATAAAAAAAATGGAAAAAAATAATTAATTGAATACCAAATTAGTTTTAATTGTTTCATTTATAAAGGAAAAACCAACTTAAAAGTTGGTTTTTTGAATATTAATTGATTAATATTTGGGGTTAGAACAAATTATATTAAAGTTTTTATTTTTTGGGGCAATTGGTCTAAACGTAATTTATTTTTGAATTTATGATGGAAATATATGATAAAAATAGCTAAAAAAATGAAAAAACTTAAGATAAATAGCCAATAATCTTTTTGGCTGGGAAAAGCAATAATGTCGTTCCAATAAGTATTGATGGTTTTTTGGGTGGTTTGGTCGTATTTGTAAACTTCATCGTTATCTTTGATTTCTATTTTGGGAATTCCTGGAAAAGTTTTTAATCCAACATAAGGAGAATTATATTTAGTAAAAGCTAAATTGTTTTCGTAATTTTCTTTTTGTCTTAAAAAATTGATGAACTTATAAGCTAGGGTTTTTTTGCTTCCTTTAGGCATTACCAAAGCATCAACCCAAACGTTGGTTCCTTCTGTAGGTGAAAAATAATCTAGATTATTATTTTGTTCTTTTAAAAAATTAGCATCTCCTGAATAAGCAATAACTATATTATAGTATTCGTTATTTTTATTTTTCATGCGGTCCATTAATTGGTCGTTTATAAAAGCTAAGTTAGGTTTTTGTTCTTTTAGTTCTAAGAGCCATTTTTTGGCTTCATTTAATTCATCTGGGGAAGGGTTTGCAATTTTTCCTTCAGTAGCTTTTAGACCTACCATTAAACCGTCGCGAGCGTTATTGCATAAAGCTACTTTTAAATTGGTGTCTTTTACATATTTAAAACCTTTATTTGGATCTTTGAGTTCATTAATTTGATCTTGAGTTATTTTGTTTTTATTATAAAGAATAACTACTTTGCCCCAAAAATAAGGAACGGCGTAATTGTTAAATTCAGAAGGGAGTTTGTCTTGGAGGGCTTTGTTTAATTCATAATAATGTGTATCCTCTTCTATTAATTTACCATTATCTATTGTTTCTAACATTTTGCTTTGTCTTAATTGATCAATTGCATATTCACTTAAAATAGCTAGATCATATTGGTTTTTACTTTTAATTTTGGTAACTGCAAGTTCGTTAGAAGAAAAAAGAACTTGTTTAACTTTGATGTGAGTTTCTTTTTCAAACTTTTCAATAATGCTAGGTTCTAAGTATTCGCCCCAATTAAATAATGTTAATGTTTGTTCTTCTTGGTGTTGGGGAAGTATATTTTTGTTTTTAAGATTAAGAATAATAAGAATAACAAAAGTTGTTGTTAAAATGAAAAGCAATGTTGTTGCTACAGTTTTAATTGTCTTTTTCATTTGGTATTAAATTCGTTTTCATTGGTGTTTGTCTTTGCGCTTGTTTTTGTGTTAGTGGTTGTGGTTTTGTTTGTAGTTATTGTTGTAGCTCCATTTGTACTTTCATTTTCATTGTTATTTGCCTCTGCTTCTATTTTGGCATTTTTCCTTTGGTTTTGTTTTTGGTTGTTGTATTTGATGAAATTAAGGATAATTTTAGAACTAGCAATAATAATTAAAATAGTAGATAAAGCATTTACAGTTGGGTTAATAGTTCCTTTGAGGCTGTAGATATAAGCAGAAATATTTTGGCATTCAGAACCACCTACAAAATAAGAAATCATAAAGTCATCAAAAGAAAGACTAAAAGCAAGAGTGGATCCTAAAAGCATAGCTCCTTTAAGTTGAGGTAGTATTACTTTGGTTAAAGCTTTGAGTGGGGTTGCTCCTAAATCATAGGCTGCTTCTAAAGAATGAGGGTCAAGATTTATTACTTTAGGATAGACAGTAATAACTACAAAAGGAGTGCAAAAAGATATGTGGGCTAAAAGCATTTTCCAAAAACCAGATTCCAAACCCATAAAACCAAAGACAACAAATAATGTTAAAGCAGTAATAATTTCAGGAATAACAATAGAAAAATTACTTACATTAAGAACAATGTTGCGCCATTTTTTGTTAAGACTTTGAGCAAGACTAATAGCTGCAAAAGTACCTAAAAAAGTAGAAATTAAAGTAGTTAGGCAAGCAATGTATAAAGTTATTTTGATAGCAGTTTTAACTGTTTGGTCAGTCCAAAGTTTAGAATACCATTGAAAACTAAAACCTTGCCAATTAACTAAAGATGCAATTCTGCCTTCGCTTTTGTTAAAAGAAAAAATAATTAAAGATAAAATAGGAATATAAATAAAGCTTAACACTAAAATGATATATAAGGTGTTAGTAATGGTTTTTTTGGGTTTTTTTGGGATTTTGGTAGAAGCAGTTTGGGGGGGGGTTGCCCCAGATAATTTAATTGACATCTTTGCTTTCTCCTAAACTTAATTTTTTAAACATTTGAAAAATCAAAAACATTGTTAAAGAAAGATGAATAGCAATTGCACAAGCTTGTTTGATTTCGCCACTTAATAAAGCTTTGTTTTCGATTAATTCAGCAATAGTAATTTGGGTAGTTGCTCCGAGATAACGTGGAGCTACAATATTAGTTGCTGTTTGTAAAAAGACAAGACAAATGCCTGCAAGTACTCCTGAAAGTGATAAGGGCCAAATAATTTTTTGCAATATTTGCCATTCGTTTGCTCCTAGATCTTGGGAGGCTTGAATAAGTTGGGGATTTATTTTGATAATTGCAGTGTAGATAGGCAAAAACATAAATGGTAAAAATAAATAAATAAGTCCTACAATCATAGCAAAATTAGTTTCTAAAAGATTGATATTAAAAGTTTTTTGTAATAAATGAAATATTTGGACTAATGCTTGGGTTTTGATAATCATATTAATCCACATAGTGCCATTGATGAGAATGACAAGAAAGCTTTGCCATTTCATTTTGAGGCGAGAAATCATATAGGATAGAGGATAGACAATGATAAAGACACAAAAAGTAACAATAATAGAAATTGCAATTGATCTAGCAAGGACGTATAAAAATGATTGATTGGATAAAAATTCTTGATGGTGTTGTAAAGTAAAACGGGTTGCAAAAAATGCGTTTTGTTGGTTAGTATCTTGAAAAGAATCAAATAAAATAAAACCCATAGGTAAAATAATTAATCCTAATAAAATAATATAATAAGGCGAAATTAATAGTCTGTATAGTTTTTGATTGTCCTTGCAAGTATAGGTTTTTTTCATTACCAAATCTCCATTACATGAATATCTTCAGGATTAAAAGTAATATCTACTTGTTTGTTTAATTCAACATGGTCAGTAGTATGAATAGTGTAGGTTCTTTGGGCAGTTTTAACATCAATTTCCCAGTGAACGCCTTTAAAAATAATTGATTGTACTATACCTGTAATTAAGCCTTTTCCTTGGGAGACAATATCAATGTCTTCGGGACGAATAACAATATCTACATTTTCTTCTTTGCGGAAACCCTTATCTACACAATTAAAAGTTTGATTGTCAAAATGAACTAAAAAATCATCTTTCATCACTCCTTTAATTAAGTTGGATTCTCCTACAAATTGAGCTACAAAACGATTAGCAGGTTCGTTGTAAATATCTTCAGGACTTCCTATTTGTTGAATTTCGCCATGATTCATGACAACTACTTTATCGCTCATAGTAAATGCTTCTTCTTGGTCGTGAGTAACAAATAAAAAAGTAATTCCTGAGTTTTTTTGGATTTCTTTAAGTTCGTATTGCATTTCTTGTTTTAATTTTAAATCTAGATTGGATAAAGGCTCATCAAGTAATAAAACTTGGGGTTTGTTAATTAAAGCTCTTGCAATTGCTACTCGTTGTTGTTGTCCGCCTGATAATTGTTCAATGGTTCTTTTTTCAAGTCCTTGTAAACCCATAATTTTAAGGTATTTTAATACTTCTTTTTGGATTTGTTCTTCTTGCTCTTTCTTGTTTATTTTTTTGCATTTAAGAGCAGTTTGTTTTGCTTCAAAATCTTTGGTTAAAGTTTCAATTTGATTGTTAAAGTTATGTGTAATTTGGGTAGTTTTTTCTTGCGTTAAATCTTTGGTTAATTCTTGATGAAAAGTTTTTGATAAATTGGCTTTGTTAGTTTGATAATGAGTTTTATTAAGAGCTAAATTAGCTTTAATCTTGGAGTTAAAATCTTTTAAACGTAAACCAAAAGCTACATTTTCAAAGACATTTAAATGAGGGAATAAAGCGTATTTTTGAAAAACAGTATTAATTGGTCTTTTGTGAGCAGCTACATTTAAAATGCTTTTTTCTTGAAATAAAACCTCTCCACTACTAGGGTTTTCAAAACCGCCTAAAATACGTAAAATAGTAGTTTTTCCACAACCTGAAGGACCTAATAAAGTGACAAATTCATTTTGTTTAATTTCTAAATTTATGCCTCTTAAAATTAATTGATTGTCAAATACTTTGGTTAAATCTTTTAAAATAATTAATGTTTTCATGATTTGATACCTATCTTTTTTGGAGAAATAAAGTTAATAATTATAATTATAATCGTAATTGCAATTGTAATTTGTAATTAAGTTTATAATTTATAAGTTTAAGTTGTAAATTGTTGTTTAATTAGCAATTATCAAATATAAAAAAATAGTCGATAAACTAAATGTAATAAGTTAGTCAATAAAATAATTATAAAGCAAAATAATCAACTTATAACAAAATAAAAAAGGAGTAATTAAAATTACAACAATAAACAATCAAAAAGGACCAAAATCTCTTAATATTTCAAATTTATTTATTGCTAATTTTAGCTTATCATAAAATTAATAAATTGCAATCATAAAAAGTGCTTTTTTTGCTGATATTGTTATAATATCTATAAATTTTGTTAAAATAAATGTGTTAAGAAAATTATAGTAAAATGATTTTTTTGCAAATATTGATTCAAATAATTAAAAATTGTTGGATAAATGCTTATAAAGATTCTTATTATGTTTATTTTTTGGTATTTGTCAATTTGTTTATTGTCATTAAAATTTTATGTTGGAATTTTTTTATCATTTCAAATTAATTTACTAAAAAAATGCACTAAAAAAATAAACCCAATTAAACTAACTAATTAATATATAAAAATATAAAGGAAGGTATATTATGAAATGGGAACCGCAAAGATTTGAATATCCTGAACCAGATAATCAACCGCAAAATCCGCCAAATTATCCAATTCCGCCCAAAAAACCTAAAAATTATTTTGCAATTACTACTAATTTAAGCACTATTATTGTAAATATTATGGTGATTTTCTTTCTGTTTGTTTTAATTAAAGGATCTGATAAAGGATCTGAAAATTTTTCTAAGACTATGGGAAAAGAAACCCAAGAAGATACTATGTGGGCACAAGAAAAAGAATACATGCCCAAAGGCAATCTTAATATTGATAGCTTTTCTGGATATGATGAAGTCAAAAACGAGTTAAGAGAATATATTTCAGCAGTAGATGATGATGATGCAAATAAAGTGAACCCTTTGCCTCGTAAAGATTTACCAAGAGGAGTTTTATTGTACGGTCCTCCAGGAACAGGAAAAACTTATTTAGCTAAATGTTTAGCGGGTTCTGTTAAAGGTAAAGCTCCTTTTTTTGTTACTACTGGCTCTGATTTTGTCGAAAAATATATAGGAGTTGGAGCAGCTCGTGTAAGAGGATTGTTTAAAGTAGCTCAAGAAACTGCCAAACAAAGTGGACAGAGTTATTATTTTATCTTTATTGATGAAATTGATGCTATTGGAGCTGAAAGAAGCAAAGAAAAAATCGCTCAAGAACATTCAGGTACTCTTAATGCTTTGTTAACTCAACTTGATGGAGTAGATTCAGATGAAAAAACTCCGCAAGCTATTGTTATTGGAGCAACTAATCGTAAAGATTTTTTAGATGATGCCTTAATTAGAGAAGGGCGTTTAGGGAAGCACATTTATTTAGGTACTCCAGATTTAACAACAACCGAAGCCTTACTTATAGCTTTTATGAAACGAGAAAACATTGAAAAAACAAATTATCCTTCATATGATGAATTAAAACAAGTGGCAAAAACTTTGCACGGATCTAAATTTACTCCTGCAGATATTAATTCTTTAGTGAAAGAAGCTAAAAAGATAGCCTCCAAAGATACTAATTCCCCAAACAAAATTACACCTTTGCATATCTATGATGCTATGGATTTAATTTTAATGGGTCCTGAATTAAAACAAAGTATCTCTAAAGCAGATGAAAAAAGAGTTATTAATCATGAATTAGGACATGCCATAGTAGCTCATGCTCTAGGGTTTGATGTGCATCGTGTAACTGCTAAACCAAGAGGACAAGCAGCAGGATATACTATCTTTTTTTCTGCTAGTAATGAAGACGAACAAGCCGATCAACTTTTAACTAAACAAGATTTATTAAAACAAATGATTACTACTTTGGCAGGACGTGCAGCTGAAGAAGTATTTGAAACTAGCGTTAGTGTTGGTTGTTGTGATGATTTGAAAAAGGTGCGTACTATTGCTACTAAAATGGTAAAAGAGTTTGGAATGTCATTAGGTTCGGAAAGTATGGATTTTAGTTTGGATAATGATACTCAAGCTAAAGAAATTAATGCAATTATTCAAGCTAGTTATAATGCAGCTAAAGAAATTATTGAAAAATATAAAGAAAAACCAAATGATAAAGATAACAAAAATCCTAATTCACAATGGCAAACTTTAAGTGGCAAACTTGCTACACAAAATTTAGGAAAAGATGCTTTTGTTGTTGCAGAAAGTAAATATTTTTATACAAAAACAATTTCAATTGATGAAGTTAAAGAAACTAATGAAGTTAAAGAAACACAATCAAATAAGAAAAAAGAATACAAAATAAAATTAGAATTTAAATAAGAAACTTCAACTCCACAACCAACTTCCTCTAGGGATAATAATCAATAATTACATTACAAAAAACAAATCTTTTATATACTTTTTTACAATTTAATACCCTAATAAACCCGTCTTAATTGATGGGTTTTTTATTTTGTTTACTTTATATTTTTTATTTTTTTATATCCCTTAAAACTGCATAATTAATTAATATTTGCAAAAAGACAAAAATTATTGTATAATATCTAGTAATAAATACTTTGATGATTTGTAGAAATAACAATAATCATTTATTTTAAAAACAATTTCAAAAATATTTATCTTTTTTGATACATTTATAATAATTATGACAACAAAACCCCCAACAATCGCTTATATGATATTAAAAAGCTTTAGGGAGCAATAAATTGCGTAAAAACATTAATATTCAAAATCTTTTTATCAATGATTAATTATCGATTATACGGTCTTATAAATTAATTATTAGATAATTATATAAATTCATTTGTTTAGTAAGTAATTATTTATAATTATGATACTATTTTAATAAAGCCCAAAAGCCATTTATCAATTGGCTATTTTTATAACATTTATTTATAATATCAATTTATTTTATTTAATTTTTTTATTTTAATGTTGATTTTCATTATTTGCATTTTTTTACTTATTTTGGGAAAGCTAAATATTTATTCATTTATTATTTCATTTCACAATCTTTTTTATATTTACAACTGTTTTATTTTTAATTTATTAGATTTTTAATTATTTTTTATATTTTGTCCTAACTTACTTTTTTGTTTATTTTTCCAATTTTTCATTTTGCCTATTTTAGTTTTATTTTAAAAACTATTTAACAAAACCATTTATTTGTTGTCGTTGTTATGCTATTTTTTTTATCTATAAATAAATACCAACCCAAAAACACAAGAAAAAAAGAAAACCAACATAGCAATATAGCAAAAAGAAAATTATTAATAGTTATTTAAAATGATTGTATATTTAAAAATATAAAGATATTTTCAAAACATAAAAAAACATATAAAACCGTATAAAAGGAGATAATTAACTTGACTTATGATTAGCGATATTAGTGATATTTGTATTAATTTTTTTAATAAGGTAAAATCTTTTTTGTCGAAAGTAAAGCAATATTTAATTAAAAATAAGGTATTTTGGTATTTTAATTATTTTTTGGTAGCTGTTTGTATTTTTTTGTTATTGTGGTTGCATATTAAAGTTTTTGCTAAGAAACATTCCAATCCTCATGCTCTTAAAGGAGGTATTTTTGTAGGAATGGGTCCTGTTTGTGTGCAATCTGATGAGGATGCTTCGGTTTCAGATAGCCATCTTACTTTAGAAGATGAACGTTTAACTGGATTTGAAGTTTTGTTATTGAAAGAAATTGCCAAACAAAAAGGTAAAGAATTAGAATTAACAATTAATACTTTTGCAGGATTATTAGGCGATATTTAAACAGGTAAAGCCGATATAACTGCTTCATGTCTTGCTATTACTGAGGATAGAAAAGCCAAAGTTGATTTTAGTATTGTATATAATGTTCCTATGAATGGATTTGTAGTAAGAAGGGACAATAAAGATTTTGAATCTAATCTTTTTGCACACAACGCAAGAGTCAAAGATAAAGATTTATTTGCTCACTTAGACAATTTATATGAAAATGCCAAAAAGGAAGGCAAAGAAAAATCATTTACTTTTATAGCTGTTACTGCTAGTGCTACTGATACAGATTTTTTAGGTAAAGGTTATATTAAAAAATTATTAAACAATAGAGATATTATCAAAAAAGAAACTTCTTCAGATGATATTGGACCTAATTTAGAATTTATTAGAAATAATAAAGCAGATATTTTTGTAGTTGATGATGTAATAGCACATTATAATACTGAAGGAGACAAAGATTTAAAGTATTTTATTCTTGATTCAACTGATCCTCAATTGCAATCAGGTCCTAATGGTGTAGGAGTTGTTGTTAAAAAAGGCGATACCAAAAGACAAAAAGAAGTTAATGATGCTTTGAGGAAAATATTTAATTTAGAATATGTAAAAGACAAAGATGGAAAAGATACAGATGTTATTGAAGATCTTAAATATATTCTTACAAGATTGCATGAATTAAAGAAATAGAAAAGAACAAATGACCAAGAAACTAGATACAAAGATTTAAAAGGCAAAAATACAAGAAAACCAGAAGAAGAAAAAGAATTTAGTACTTTATTTAAAGTTTTAGATAAATTTATTCTTGGAAATCTACAAAAAATTGATGAAGCCCAAGAAAGATTTGATGCATTAAAAGAGATTAAATTAGAATTTGATACTTTGGAACAATGTTTAGACAAAGACCAAACCAAATTACAAAATGTTAAAGATAGATACACAAAATTACAAGAAAAAAACACAAGAACCCAAGAAGAAGAAAAAGAATTTAATAATTTAGCAACAACTACAAGAAGTAGCAACGAACAAGAAAATACAAAAGAAACAAGCGAAATAATTCGTTTAGAAAAAAACTTAATAGCATTAGAGACAAATTAAAAGAATTTGAAGATAGAGTTTATAATGCTACTTATAAAATGAGAAATATTAAAATTTTAGGTTTGTGGCAAAAAATGTATTATAATTTCCCATCTTATAAAAAAGGGTTATATAATACCTTATTAATTAGTATTGATGCCTTATTAATAGGTTTTTTATTAGCTTTATTTTTAGTAGGCACAAAGATTAAAGTAACAAATACAAGAACTAATAACACTTTTGTAAAAACATGTTATAAAATGATTTCTAAATATGTTGATACTTATATTTGGTTATTAAAAGGAGTGCCAATTGCAGCTCAAGCAATGTTAGTATGGTTTTCTACTAGTTTGTGGTGGCCTAGTAAAGGCTTTATGCCTGATTTATTTCCTGATGGATTTCCCCAAATTAACCAAATACATGCTGCATTATTTGTAATTACTCTTAATGCTGGTGCAAGTCTTACTATGATTTTAATGCAAAATATTAAATTTGTTGATAAAGGAAAAATTGAGGCTGCTTTTTCTTTGGGAATGACTCAAAGACAAACTTTTTACAATATTATTTTTCCGCAAGCATTAAAAGAAGTATCTTCCGAAGGAACTAAATTTATTACCAATATTAAAGATTGTGCCTTTTTTGCTTTTATTGGGCTTGTTGAAATGGGCTGGATTGCTAACCGAAATATGGGAATTACTGCTGATGTCATAACTCCTTTTGTCCTTCTTTCCATAATTTATTTGGTTTTAATTCAGTGTACTAATGCTTTGGCTAAATATTTAGAAAAAAAATTAAACCCTTCTTTTAAACCTGTGATTAGTGTTTAAATTTTTAAATGATGATAAAATAATTATAAATTAAATATAATATTTAATAATATTAAAATTACAAGTTGCAAAACAACTATTCTTATCATTACAAAATTGAGATTTTTGTCAATTTTCAAAAAATAGACCCGCTTTTTAGTGGGTCTTCATTATTTGAGTCAAAATTGTAACAAATAACCAAATAGTAATTACGCACTTTATTTAGGTTTTTACTACATAAATAATTTCTTTTGTCAACTTTAAGGCAAAAATGCGTTTTTAAAAATTATTTTTTTAGTATAATATAGGTATATTAGATAATATTTAGTATTTTGATTGGGTGTTTAAATTTTTAAATCAAAAATAATGATTCAAATCAAAAGCAATAATTCAGCTTATTTTAAAAACCAAATTAATACTAACAATAATATTAAAATTAACTTGTAAAAAAGTTATAATCTAGATTTTAATATCAAATCTAAATCTAAAACTAAATATTTGCAAAAAATTTATTTTTTACAATCCGCCTCAAAATCAATTTCTTTGGCAAAAAAAATATAAGCCAAGTTTAAAAATTATAAATAATTCAAAAAACTGTTTTACCCCAAAGTCAATTATTTTTTCAATTATTTATGATTTTGAAAATTATTAAAAATATTTATCAATAAAAAATTGCTTTTGGAGATTTTCATATCCAATAAAAAATGCAATATTTGAAAAAACCAAAGAAAACTGAAAAAATATTTTTTGTTAATGATTTAAAATTATTATCAAATTGCCCAAAACCATCAATAATCCACCTAATATTTTTTATTATATTTCTTTTCTTTTTTCTTTCTGGCTAATATTTTTAATTATTCAAAATTTGATTTTGACTCTTATAAAATACTTTTAACCTAATAAATAACATTTTTGCTACAATAAAATACAAGCAAGTTTCCTAAAAGTTTTCGTGCATTTGTTGCAAGTCTTTTATTGCATTTAATTTATTGAATTGCAATTGCTGTTTGATTTTTATTTTGGGCATTTTGCAAGTCTTTTATTGATAAATTAAATAAATGCGGCATTATCGTATCCCAATCCCGCTTTTGCAAAAACATCTAAATTGACAAAACGAAAAAATATTTACTAAATAATTCAACAATGCCAACAACAACCAAAAACCAAACCTAAATATATTTTTCAATGCTCAATTCCGGATTTGCAATCCCAATTCAATCCCAATTTTTATTTTTTTAATTTTTAATTTTCAAAATATTTCAAGAAATTATTTTCATCTTTAATTATGAATAATTTTCAAATTACAAACTGGAGGTTCCAAGTGAATGACATTAAATTTTTTGCTTTAGGAGGACTGGGCGAAAGTGGAAAAAATTTTTACGTCTTGCAAATTAACGAATCTTATTTTTTACTTGATGCTGGACTAAAATATCCCAATACCGCTCTTTATGGCATCGATTCTATGATTGCTGATTATTACAAATTACAAGATATCAAAGACAAGATTAAAGGCGTTTTTTTATCATCAGCTTTTGAAACCAATTTGGGTGCCTTGCCTTACTTGATGAAAGATTTTGATATCCCTGTTTATGCTTCTTATTTTACGATGCAAGTTCTAAAAGCGCATTTTCAAAGTCATAAAATTAATTACCGCAATTTTAATCTACAAATCGTTAAAAGCGATGAAAGACTTATTTTTGATGATGTGGCAGTGGCTTTTTTTGCTACATCGCAATTGATTCCTGAAACATTGGGAATGGTTTTTCAAACTAAACGAGGTAGCATCGTTTACTCTGGCGACCTTAAATTATTGCATTCTAAAAATAAATTTTTTCAAACTAATTTTACAAGATTAGCTCAATTAGCACAACCCAAAGTACTTGCCTTTTTGCCTTCTTGTCGTGGGGCTTTTAGCACATCTGCGCATAATAATGATGCATCGAGTTTTGAGCACAAATTGAATAACTATTTTAGCAATCACTTGCTTAAATCCGAAGGTATTATTGTTATTCCTTCTTTGATGCCTGATTTGTTAAAAATTCAATCCATAGTGGATTTGGCATGTAGACTTAATTTTAAAATAAGTTTTTTAGGTAGAAAAAGTGAAAAAATTATTGATATTGCTTTGAAAAAAGGTTTTTTAAAAGTGCCTTCCTTCAATTTAGTGGAATTAAAAACACTAGAAGACTCCAAAAAACATCCAAAATTAGTTGTCTTTGTGCTAGGTAAACATTTTGAATCTTTGTTTCATTTGCAAAAAATGTGTCAAAAAACAGACACTTTAATTCATTTAACGCCCCAAGATTTAGTGTTGTTAATGTCCAAAGAAATGGCAGGAATTGCCAAAATGCAATCTCAAACCCTAGATCTTTTGTCACGCCACAATATTCAAGCCCATGTTTTGGTAAAAGACCTAGACGCTTGTTCCAATGATTATGAAAAAACCCTCAAATTGATGCTTAATTTTTTAAAACCTCAATACATTATTCCTGTTATGGGCGAATATCGTCATCAATATCAAGTGCAAAAAATTGCCCAAAGTTTAGGATTCAAACTCAACCAAACTTTCTTGTTAGAAAATGGCAGTATTTGGCATTGTGACCCACAAAAAGATGCCTTTGCCGAATCTAATACTGGTGTTCTTACAGAAATTTTAATTGATGGTACTCCCGTTATTGGTGGGCAAGATTTTATTATGAAAGACCGTGAATTTTTAGCAGCGGATGGAGTTGTAATTGTTGTTGCCAATGTTAATGCTAAACACAAAAAAATAGTAGGTGCTCCACAATTAGTAAGTAAAGGCTTTTTGGCAGATTCTGAAACTAGTCATATTTTTCCTAAGTTAAAAGCTATTTTTGATGAAAAAAGTGAAATTTTTTTGAAAAAAAAGTATCTTAAATGGAATGATTTCAAAAAAAATATTAGAGAATCATTAGTTAAATTTTTATTCAAAGAAACTAAAAAAAGACCTATTGTTATTCCTATTTTCATTAGTGTTAAAAGTGAATAAAACGAATAATAAATACAAATAAATACGATACAAAATAATAAGAAAGTTGTCAAAAAACAATAATTCAATATAAAAAAGTTAATTTATTGTTGTTGTGCCTTCCTTTTGTTTTTTGCTCTTTTGTTTTTTGCTCTTTTGTTTTTCCAATTTGACCAATCTGACAATTTAATTTTTGTATTTTTCATTTTTGCACTACTTCACCCCAAATAAACCCTAATTACAACCCACTAACATCTATTTTTAATACTAATTTCTTTTGATATTTTAATTATATTCCAAATATTTTTCATTACCAAAAACCTTTATATGGCAAATAATTGGCATCCCTAAAGCAAATTAAAGGAGAATGATGTGAAAATAAAAGTTGCAACCACTTCTACTAGTTGTCTCGATTATTACTCGCATTCTTGTGATATTGACATTCTTAGAATCAAAATTTTAATCGACGATCAAGAATATATTGATGGTAAAACCATGAAATACGATAAATTTTATCAAATGTTTAAAAACAACCCTGATTTTATGCCTAAAACTTCGCAAGTATCGGTTGGCGAAATGGTAGTTTATTTTGAAAAGTTAGCTTTACAAGGTTATCAAAAAGTTTTTGTAACTACGCTATCTTCTGCTTTAAGCGGCACTTATAATGCTATTATTCAAGCAGGAAAAATGGTATCAGATAAAATTGAGGTACACTGTTATGACACTAAAACTGTCTGTTTTTGTGAAGGTTTTTTTGCCCTAGAAGCTTATCGTTTATTTGCAGAAGGCAAATCCCTAGAACAAGTTGTTAAGCATTTAGATTTCATTAAAGAAAATAATACCATTTTTTTTATGACCAAAAAGCTTACACAATTAATTAAAAATGGACGTTTAGTAGGAGTAAAAAGTTTTTTGGGGCGCCTTTTGAGAATAAATCCCATTTTGCAAGTTCAACAAGATGGCAAAATTGCCTTAATTAAAAAGACTTTAAGTTCCCACAAAGCACTTTTAGCCATAACTTCTAAAATCAAAGAATATATCCAAAATCATGATTATCAAATCCATTTAATTTTTACAGGTCACCCTGAATTAAAAAACGAGTTTCAACAAGTTTTAGAAACCCAATTAGGCTTAAAAAATTTAGTACAAATCCCTTTAACTCCTGTTGTTGGGTGTCATGTAGGAGACAGCGCTATTGGAGTAGGAATTATTAGAAAACCTAAATTTCAAAAATAGTACCATTTTCCATTATTATAGTTTTTGCAAAATTGAAAAATAGTATAAATATTAATTCTTGCTCCTTAATTCTTGCAAAATGTATTTTTTGGGTTCCTGCACGACTGTATTTCTACACCAAAATATCGCAATAATACATATTTTGCAAATATTTGTCATAAAACAATTTTATTATTTGACTTTTTGGCTAAATGTTGGTATAATAATTATTGGTTAAAATTAAAAAAACTTTTGAATAACTTATTTTATTTTGATGCCACTTTAAGAGATTATTTTTATTTGTGCTTTATGATTTATTCCAAGGTATAAATAAAAAATATTAGGCCCGTTGGAGAAACGGTTAACTCACATGCCTTTCACGCATGCATTCACGGGTTCAAATCCCGTACGGGTCACCAATTTGATAAAAAAAGCACCCATAGCTCAATTGGATAGAGCATCTGACTACGGATCAGAAGGCTAGGGGTTCAAATCCTCTTGGGTGTGCCATTAAAACATCATAAATGCAATTAACGGGAAGTAGCTTAGCTTGGTATAGCGCCTGGTTTGGGACCAGGAGGTCGCGGGTTCAAATCCTGCCTTCCCGACCATTCCTTAATTAACTATCTATGCGGGCGTCGTATAATGGCCATTACCTTAGCCTTCCAAGCTAAAGACGTGGGTTCGATTCCCATCGCCCGCTCCATTTATTATTCCCCATAATAAATATAAAATAAAACTATAAACTAAAAAGTTAAACCGCTTATCTCATCAATAAGCGGTTTAACTTTTATTATATATTAACACAACAAAAAAAGCTGCAACAAATTGTTACAACTTTTCTTTCAAACTATTAAATTATTTTTTTAGTCTTAAAAAAATCATACATGCGGTCTTCATCAATATGAGGGCTTACAAAATTAGCAATATTTTTTAAATCTTCTATTTTGGTATTTCCCATAGTAATTGCCACATCAGCTAATTTAAGCATTTCAAAGTCGTTGGGACCGTCTCCCATACAAATTAATTGATGATCGGGATAAAGAGTCTTAATTTGCTTAATTCCGTATGATTTGTCTATTTTTTGATACATTATATCAACAAAACCACTATCCCAAAAGTAAGCTTTTAATTGGGGCATATCTTTTAAAAATTGTTGTATCTTTTCTTTATCGTTTTCTTTTTCATGTAATAATACCATTTGATAAACTTTTTGTTGCTCAAAAAAAGCATCATTTAGAACTAGTTTTTGTTCCCCTTTAAAACTGCTAATATTGTTGAGTGTTTGGTTGTTTTGTAAATCTATGGCAAAAATTTGGTCTAAGGTAAAAAGAGTTAAAGCAATTCCATTTGTAGCAGCTGCTTTTTTAACTTGCATAACATCTTTTTGGTCAAAACAAACCTCATTAAGGACTTTTTCTTCTTGCGTCTTTTGTGCTTGCATTGTAAGAGCGCCGTTGCACAAAACTAAATATTTAAATAAAGGTCTTAATTCTTTTAAAACTCCTAATCTAGCATAACTTCTGCCTGTAGCAATTCCTAAAACTACATTAGGACTTTGTGAAAGCTCTTTGATTAACGCTTTTGTCTGAGGCAAAATAGCTTTATTTTTATTACTTCTTAAAGTGCCGTCAATATCAAAAAAAATTAGTTTTTTCATAAACTTTATTACCTATTTTCTTTATGAATATAATTTATAATGTCTTTTTTGCTAAAAATATTAATTTTATACAATAATTAATTACAATTGTTGCTTATATTATACTATAATATAGGTAGTAATAATCGTTAAAATAGGAAACCTTAACAGTTTTTTATTGATTTTAATGAGATTTAAAGGAGAATAATTTTTATGAATAATTTAGACCCAAAGATTAATAACTATAATTCCGATGTTTCTTTCTTTGCTTTGGGAGGGCTTGGTGAAGTTGGGAAAAACATGTATGTTTTTGAAATTCACAAGCAAATTTTTATTGTAGATTCAGGGATTTTGTTTTCAGATGATTTTTTGTTAGGAGTCAATTACGTCATTCCCGATTATGATTATTTATTGAAAAACGAATCGCGTATTGTAGGGCTTTTTGTTACTCACGGACATGAAGATCATATTGGAGGCATTCCTTATTTGCTTAAAAAAGTGCGTATTCCTAAAATTTTTGTCTCAGGGATTGCATATTATTTGTTAGAACATAAATTAGCAGAGCATAAAGAAATTGGCGCCCTGCCCAAAATAGAAAAATACAGCCATGATACCAAATACGAATTTAGCCATCAAGTAAATGTGTCTTTCATCAGACTTAACCACTCTATTCCTGACACTTTTGGGATCGTTTTTAACACCAAATACGGCAATATTTTTTATACTGGGGATTTTAAAATTGATTATACTCCAGTAGGTCCAGAAGCGCAATATGATAAATTAATCAAGATTAAACAAGAAGGCGTTTTGTGCCTGCTTTCTGATTCTACTAATGCCGAGCAATCTGGGTTGGTCCAATCCGAAAGTACTATTGGGGCTTCCATTAATGAACTTTTTGTAAATATTGCAGACCGCATCATTATTGTTACTTTTGCTTCTAATTTTTACCGCATCAAACAAATTGTAGAAGCTGCTATTCAGACTAAAAGAAAAGTTGCAGTGTTTGGGCGCAGCATGGAAAAAGCTTTGGAAATTGGCAAAAAACATGGCTATCTTAACATTCCTGAAGGCACCCTTGTCACAAGTAATAACATTCACAAATATCGCGATATTATCTTGCTTTGCACCGGCTCACAAGGAGAGCCCTTAGCAGCTTTAAGCAGAATTGCTAACAACACTCACAGACAAATTAAGTTAAGTCCCAAAGATACTATCATTTTTTCTTCTTCTCCCATTCCTGGCAACCAAGAAAACATTAATAAAATTTTTGATTTACTTTTCAAAAAAAATGTCAACGTCATCACTCACGGACCTTTAATTAACACTCACGTATCAGGACACGGTAACCAAAATGACCTGAAATTGATGCTTTCGCTTACCAAGCCTAAATATTTTATTCCAGTTCACGGCGAACATCGCATGTTAATTGCACACAAAAATTTAGCTCTAGAATGTGGTATTCCAGAAAGTAATATTTTTATTTTGGAAAACGGACAAATGGTAAACTTAGCTCCTGAAAAAGCTGCCATTACCCAAAAAACGAATGTAGGCAACGTCTTTATCGATGCTTCTGGAATAGACGATGTGGGCAATGCCATCCTAAAAGAACGTCGTAGTCTGAGTGAAAAAGGCTTATTTTCTGTTGTTATGAGTATTGATTTAAAAAGAAAAAAAGTCCTTAATTTACCAACAATTGTTTCTCGTGGCTTTATTTATATGAAAGATAATCAAGAAATGATTAAACAAATTTCTTATGATATTAAAAATAGTATTGAAACTGCTATTAAACAAGATGAAGTGCAAAAAGAGACTTTAAACAAAATTATCGTTGATTATCTTGCCTCTAAAATATACGGAATTACTTTGAGAAATCCAATTATTATTCCTATTATTTTGACAGTTTAAAAGTAGTTTATAGCATTTTTTCATTATTTTCTTATTTCCATTATTTTAAAAAACCATTTTCAAAACTATTTGATTTTTTACAATGATATCTTTTTTTGCAAATAGTGCACCAAATTTATTTTATTATTTATCGAATTATTTTTTTATTCAAAATTTATTTCGATTTTTATATTAACACCGTTTTTAATATTAAAATTTTTTATTGAACCACAATAAATAACTTTTTTAAAAAATAAAACAACCTTTTTTTTAAATATTTTGTGATCATTTTAATAACTTTTTACCCTTTTTATTCTTTTTTCTTTTCTTGCATTGATTTTCCTTTTGTTTTTCCTTTTGTTTTTCCTTTTAGGATATGCAGATGTTGTAAAAAACATTTTGCCTTTGGATTTGCCTTAGGATTTTAATTATTTTTCAAAATTAACCATTATTTAACTAAAAATAAAAAACCTTCTACATTTTATAACTCAAATTAATTATAATTTAAAATTTTTAATAGCACTATTACATTTTAAAAATAAAATATAATATTTTTAATATATGAATATCGCATTTTTGCACGCCAAAATTCATTCATTAATTTATTTTATCAAAGGAGAATTACATAAATAATTATGGTAATTGTTTATACGAGTTTTAGTTTTGTTTCTTGTAAAAAAGTTAAAAAATGGTTAAAAGCTCATGGGGTAAGATACGAAGAGCGTAATTTGTTAAATTATAAAATGCAACCACAAGATCTGGATTTAATTTTAAAAAATTGTGATTATGGGTTTAATGATATTATTTCGCGACGTTCCAAAATTTTTAAAGAAAAACAAATAGATTTGGAAACTATCAACACCGATAACATCAAAAAAATTATTATTGAAAATCCTGAAATTTTAAAAAGACCTATCATTATTAAAGATCAAAAAATTCAAATTGGGTATAATGAAGAAAAAATTCGTATTTTTATTCCCAAAAAACTGCGTTATTACTTGATGGAAAATAATGTTAATTTTTATAAAGATAAAGAAAATAATCAATATGAAACAGTATTGCAAAACTTTTTTAAAAACCATAAATAATGAAGAGCAATATTTTTGTTGCAAAAAGTCTCTTATCATTTGCAAAGTTTCTTTTATCATAAACAAACTCAAGTTTAAAAACAATATTTGTCCCTTTCCATTTATAAATTGGCTATTTATAAAAGATGTAATTAAAAAAATAAACTAAGTTGCAAGTTGCAAGACTTTCAAAAAGCAATTTTAATCAAAAATAATTTTGCAAAAATAATTTTCAATTCAAAGTTAGAATTTTTTTCAAATATTCTAATTTTTTTTTATATAAATTGCAAATATTAGCTTGTTATTTTATCTTTTTTCAGTTTATTGTGATATATAATAAAAGAAGTAATGACAAATTTTGGTCTTTTTTGCAAAACCAAAGACAACAAAAACTGCCAAAATGCAAGAAATATTAAGGAGGTATTAAGTGATGTCAAATTATAGTTTCAAATTGAACAACAATCAAGTAGCAACAATTAAAAAATTCTACTACAAACAATTAAAATTATCACCTAATAAAACGGTTGCTTTTGTTATAGATGAATCTTTGGCTAAAATAACAGTTTATAATAACGGAACTTTGTTAGTGCAAGGAAAAAATACCTTATCTATCGTTGCTTTTATTAAAAAAATATTGCAAATGAAAACAGTTAGCGATAATAGCGAAATAAAAGAAGTTAGCCATTCATTAGTCAAACAAGTTCCAACGTTAAAAACTAAAAGCAATGCAGGGACAAATTCATTTTTGCCACTTTATAACAAAAAAACTTATTATCTTCCATCCATTGGTTCTGATGAAGTAGGTACAGGAGATGTTTTTGGTCCTGTTATTGTTTGTTGTGTTTACTTGACTGCTAAAAATATTGTTTTTTTGCAAAAATTAGGAACTATTGCTGAATCCAAAAAAATCTCAGATGAAAAAATAATGCAGCTAGCTCCTTTAATTATGAAAGAAGTTATTTATTCTGTTAAAATAATGATGCCTTTAGAATACAATCAAACAATCAAACAATGTAATCTCAACAAAATTAAGGCTTTAATGCATAACGAAGCAATTAAGCAAACCGTTTTAAAAGCTTCTCCAAATGTTCCTGTCATTTTGGATCAGTTTTGCTTTCCTAAAAATTATTTTAATTATTTGCCAGACCAAAAAGCCCAAAATGAGATTTATACAAAGATTATTTTTGAAACTAAGGCCGATAGTTCTTATTTTAGTGTTGCTGTGGCTTCTGTTATTGCTAGATATCTTTTTTTAACACAAATAGCAAAACTTTCTAAGAAAATTAATTCCAAATTGCAATTAGGAGCAGGCAAATTGGTAGATTTGCAAATTGATTTGATAGTAAAACAACACGGATTAGAGATTTTGCCTCAAATTGCTAAGTGTAATTTTAAAAATATTGTGCGCAAAATGGAATAAATTTATAATATTGGTGCTTAATTGCAAGTTTATTTATCCAAAAACACATTTAAAGGAGTTTTTATGTCAACTATTTTTACTAAAATTATCAAAAAACAAGTTCCTGGTTATCTACTTTATGAGGATAATTTAGTAGTTGCTTTTTTAGATATTACCCAAGCGACCAAAGGACACACTTTGGTGGTGCCTAAACAAGAATATCGTGATATTTTGATGATGCCCGAAGATGTTTTTGCCCATTTGTTTAAAGTAGTACATCAAATAAGCAAAGTATTAATGGATGTTTTTCAAGCTCAGGGAATCAATTTATTAAATAATAATGGCAAAGTAGCAGGGCAGACTGTTTTTCATTATCATGTGCATTTGATTCCTCGTTTTGATGAAAAAGAAATTAATTTGGTTTTTAAAAATAATGCTTCTTTGATGTTTCCTCAAGATTATGAAAAAGTTCAAAAAGCTATTTTAGCGCATTTGAATAAATAAAAAATATATTGTTAAGGAAACATAAAATAAATATATTGTTGTCTTGCTTTTTTTGATGATAAAACCTTTACAAAATATTTATATGGGTTTTTATGGGTCTTTTCTAACTGTTTCATTTATTTAGACAACTTAATATTTTAATATAACATTTAAGACCAGCTTAATCGTTGGCCTTTTTTGTTTATAAAATGGCACAATTATTAACTTATAACAAAAAAACCAAACTATTAAAATAGTTTGGTTTAATCATAGATATGTAATTGGAAGCAAAAATTAGCTTTTGCGAGTTACTTTTAAGAAATGATAAAAAAATTTGTCAAATAAATGATATTCTTCTAAAATTTGAAAATCGTTTTTTAATAGCCATTCTTGAAGATAATCTTGATTGCTTTGTGATCCTAATATAAAATGTTTGCTTTTATCAGGACTTTTTTCAAGTATTTTAGTAATAGCATAAGTTCCCATACCACAAATTAGGGCAAGATCAAAATCTTGGCAAATGTTTTGGAATCCGTCATTTAAACAAAAAGTAACTGGATAGCAAGCAAGGTTTTTTTGGGCTTGAAATAAAGGTTTTAATCTTATATCTGCTGCAATTGCTTGTTTGATATAGCCTTGTTGAAAAGCCTTTTTGAGTACTAAACCATGATCTGTTCCGATGTCTACAACGGTGTCATAATTTTTAGTAAGAGACGCAATAAAAGGGATTCGTTTCATTTTATTTGTGGTTGTGGGACAAACTTTTTAATTTGCTTTGTTTAGCTGGAGTTCTGAGTCGTCTTAGAGCTTTGGATTCAATTTGGCGGATTCTTTCTCTAGTAACTCCAAATAAAGCGCCTACTTCTTCTAAAGTGTGGGTTTTGCCATCTAAAAAACCATAGCGCATTTTTAATACTTTTTCCTCGCGGTCAGTTAAGGTATTTTCTAGGACTTCATCTAAAAGATTTTGAGTTACTTCTTTCATCATGTATTCGTGGGGGGATAAAATGTTGGGATCTGAGATAAAATCCCCCAAAGAAGTTTCGTCTTCTTCGTTTTCTCTTGCGGGAGCTTCCAAAGAGATGGGTTTTTTTTCAATATATTGGATGCTGCGAATTTTTTCAGCAGAAATATTCATTTTGTCGGCTAACTCTTCAACTGTAGGTTTTTTCTTAAGTTTTTGAGTTAATTTGCGAGTGCAAAGTGCCATTTTATTAATAGTTTCTACGATGTGGACAGGAATTCGGATAGTTCTTGCTTGATCGGCAATCGCTCTTGTGATGGCTTGTCTAATCCACCAAGTGGCATAGGTAGAAAATTTAAATCCTTTTTGATAATCGAATTTATCTACTGCACGCATTAAGCCCATGTTGCCTTCTTGGATTAAATCAAGAAACAAAATGCCTCTTCCAATATATCGTTTGGCAATGGAAACTACTAATCTATAATTGGATTCTACCAAAATATCTTTGGCGCGCCTTGCTTGTTCGATTTGGTCATGTGCTTCTTGGAGTTGTTCTTCGGATAATTCAATTTCTTTGGTTTTGTGCTTGGCAAGATTTTGTTTGGCTTGTTTTCCTAAAAAAACTAAAATGGATTTTTTTTGTTCTTCTGCTAGCGAAAGCAAAGGGATTTGACCAATTTCTTTTAAATACATGCGAACTGAGTCATCCATTTTAATATCAGAATGGATTTTAGAAATTTCTTCTTTAGAAATTTTTTCATCTTCGTCTTCTTCTAATTCTATGAGTTTTTCATCTGATATTAAGTCCTTTTCAGAAATGTCAAAATCTTGGATGTCTTCTTCTGAGTCTTGTGTGTTGTCTTCATCTTTGTTGTCATCTGTTTTTTCTAAGTTTGCATTTGTTAATTCGGAATCAAGGTCAGTAAAATCATCATTGGTGGTGTTTGTTTGGGGGTGCGTATCATTTTGATTGGGGTTTTCATTTAGAGATGGAGCTGCTTGTGTTTCGCAAGAAATAATTTGAATCCCTTGTTCTTTTAGGTTTTGTGCTATTTGTTGATATGGTATTTTTATGTTTTGATTTTGCAAAAAAGACATAATTAATTGAGATGTTAGTTTTTTTTCGCTTCCAGCTTGCTCATTTAAAGTTTTGATTATGTTATCGAATTCCATTTATTAACTCCCTTTTTTCTTTTTTTAATTAAAATTTGGCTATGAACTTGTTTTGATTTTGGTTTTTTGAGTGGTTTGTTTTTTAACAAAATATATCATTTACTAATTCGCTTAATTGTTGTTGTAATTGTCTTCTTTCTTTTTTGAGCTTGTCTTTCTTTTTTTGTAATTTGTTTTTTTCAGTGTTATCTATTGGAAGTAATTTATCATTTAACTCATTTATTTTTTGTTGTTTTTGTTCTATTTTGTCGCGGATTTCTAATTCTTTTATATAATTGTTAAATATTTTGCCTTCTTTATCTTGTAAAAGAGGGCGCTTTTCCATTTTAAAAAAATGATGTTTTTCGATAGATGTCAATAAATCATCAATATTTTCTTTAAATGCGGTGTTTTTGATTTCTTCCCAAGGAATACAAGTTTGTTTAGGATTTTTCTTGTAATAATTTTTAATATAGTTTAGCAGACAACTGCATTGCAAGTCATCAAAACCGGGGGTTTTTTTGATAGTGGCAAATGTTTTGGAGTTTTGGGTTTTGAAAAAAGCAGCATTTAAAAGCAATTCTATGATGATTTCTATTTTAATGTCAAATTTGGTTACATTTAATTGTTGTTTGGTGTGAGCAATGTAAGGAGGTTTTGGGGTTTTGTTAATGGAGACTTGAGAATTAAGGTTAACTGTTAGTTGATATGTTTTTTGTAAGTATTCTTGATAAAGCATTTTGATTTCAAAGCTTGAGGATTGGAATAGTTCTTGTAATTCTTTTTTGGTTTGGGCTTGGTTGTAAGAATCCATTTGTTGGTAAATCAAATCCACTTTCAAAGCTAAAAAATCCTTTAAATTATCAGTTAGAAGGTGTTGGTATTTTTCGGGTCCTTCAGTTTTGATGTATTCATCGGGGTCTAGATTATTGGGAAAATCTACTATTTGGATTTTGAAGTGGTTTTTTTGGAGAAAGGTTCCAATTTCTAAAGTAGCGGTTTTTCCTGCTTTGTCGCCGTCATAGGCAATAATTATTTTGTCGGTGAGTTTTTTTAATAGTTTGGCATGATCCAAAGTAAGGTTGGTTCCCATGGTAGCAACTACGTTTTTGAATTGGGCTTTGAAAGATGCCATAACATCAAAAAAACCTTCATGCAAAATGACTTTTTGTTTTTTTCTGATTTCAGCTTGGTTTTCGTAGTATTGATACAAAGTTTCGCCTTTTTTGAAAATTATTGTTTCGGGACTGTTGAGATATTTAGGCATTTGATCATCTAGACTGCGGCTGGAAAAAGCAACAATTTGGCCTGATTTGTTAGTAATGGGAAAAATGAGTCGGTTTTTGAAAAAATCATAAAAGTTGCCGGTTTTGTCGTCTTGATTGATGAGACTTAATTTTTTGAGGTCATCAGGGTCAAATTTGGTACCTTCTATTAAATAACGTGATAAATGGGAAGCTTTGGGAGCATAACCTAATTTAAAATGTTTTATTATGTCATTGTCAAAGCCTCTTTTTTCTAAATAATTGAGGACTTGTTTGTTGTGTTTTAATTGATGGGAATAAAAATCTGCTGCTTCTTGAATGATGTTGTAGAATTTTTGGTATTGATGGGGGCTTTGCTGGGGTAGGGAAGTAGCAATGCCCAAGCGGGTTGCCAGTTCAAAAATGGCTTGATTTAAAGAGGTGTTTTTGATGCTTTTGTAAAAAAAAACAGGATTACCGCCTTTTTTACAAGACATACAAACTCCTATATTTCTTTCAGGAGACACAGAAAAAGAAGGCGTTTTTTCATCGTGAAAAGGGCACAACCCCATGTAATTTTTGCCTGATTTTTTTAATTGTACAAATTCTTGAACTAAATCAAGGATAGGCATTTTTTCATTGATTTGATCAATTAATTGTTTGTTATCTTCCATTTTGATCCTTTATTTTAAAATAATTTTTTCTTGGATGTATTGTTTGGCTTCTGCTAGTAAAAAGGTTTGTTGTTGGGCGGTGTCACGGTTTCTTAAAGTCACTGTGTTGTGGGTAAGGGTTTGGTCGTCTACAGTGAGACAAAAAGGAGTACCAATCATATCTTGTCTGCGGTATCTTTTGCCAATACTTTGTGTCTCATCGTAACAAACATCAAAATGTTTGGCTAAATACTGGTGGATTTCTTGGGCTTTGGCGCTGTGTGTTTTTTTGATTAATGGCAAAACAGCTACTTTGTAAGGTGCTAAAAAAGGGTGAAAAGTAAGGATTTGCCTTGTTTCGTTGGAGGTGTTTTCTTCGTGGTAATTGTTAATTAGAAAAGCAAAAAATAGTCTTTCTATTCCTAAAGAAGGTTCGATAACGTAGGGTAAAATTTTTTGTTTGGTAGTTTCGTCAAAATAAGTAAGATCTTTTTTGGAGTGTTGTTGGTGGGTTTTCAAGTCGAAGTTTGTTCTGGAAGCAATCCCCCAAAGTTCATCAAAACCCCAAGGAAATTTGAATAAAATATCGCAAGTTTGTTGTGAATAATGGCTGAGGTTTTCTTTTTTGTGATCTTTAAATGTTAAATTTTGCGGGTTCATACCCAAAGTAATTAAAAAATCATACATTAATTTTTTCCAGTGGTTAAACCAATGGGCTTCGGTGCCTCGTTGGCAAAAAAATTCTAGTTCCATTTGTTCAAATTCACAAGTACGGAAAATAAAGTTGCCAGGTGTCACTTCGTTGCGGAATACTTTTCCAATTTGGCAGACTCCAAAGGGAAGTTTTTTTCTGGTAGTTTTTAAAATGTTTTTAAATTGGATAAAAATTCCTTGTGCTGTTTCAGGTCTTAAATATAGAGGTTTGGAGTTTTCCAAAATGACTCCTTGATGGGTTTTAAAAAGCATGTTAAAAGGTCTGATGGGTGTCCAGTTGGGAGTTCCTAAGACTTGGTTTTTGACTAAATAGTCATGCATTTGTTCGTAGGACCAACCGCTAATATCTAACTGTGGATTGTGGCTTTCGATGAGTTTATCAGCACGAAATCTCTTGTTGGTGTCTTGATTTTCGGTAAGGGGATCCGAAAAAGAATCCAGATGACCTGAGGCTTTCCATACGGTAGAATTAAGTAAAATGGATCCATCTAACAAAAAATTATTGGGTTGTTCTTGGACAAATTTTTGCAACCAAGCTTTTTTAATGTTGTTTTTTAATAAACTGCCTAAAGGACCATAATCCCAACTATTGGCAAGTCCCCCATAAATTTCACTGCCTGCAAATACAAATCCTGTTTGTTTGGCTAATGAAATAACTTTGTCTAAATGTTGCATCCCAAAGCTCCTTTTTGTTGTTGGTGTTGATGTTTTGATTTTTGCGTTGTTGTTTTTTTTTTTTTTGATTTTGTTTTTTTGAGTTTTTTCAATTATAATTATTTAATATCCAAAGCGACTTAATAAATCTTTTTGGTTGCGCCAATTAGGATACACCTTGACCCATAAATTAATGTGAGTTTTGATTTGCAAATGGCAATTGAGGTCTTGGCGAACATGTGTTCCTATTTGTTTGAGTTTGGAGCCTGCCTTGCCAATTAAGATTTGTTTTTGAGAGCTTCTTTCTACCAAAATCAAGCCCCAAATTTCTAATAAATGGTCTTTTTGTTCCATTTTTTCAATTATTACGGCTGAGGCGTGAGGGATTTCTTCGTAGACATAATAAAGGACTTTTTCGCGGATTATTTCTGCTATCCAAAGTTCTTTTTTTTGATCAGTAATCATGTCTTGCGGATAGTAAGCGACCCCTGGTTTGATATTTTGATAGATATTTTCTTTTAAAAAAGTGGTGTTTTTGGCTTTGATAGCAGAAAGTGGGATTACTGTTTGAAAAGAAAAATGGTTTAAATAGCTTAAAATAATAGCATCAATTTGGCTTTTGCTCTTTAAACGGTCAATTTTGTTGATGACTAAAAAAACTGGTTTTTTGGTTTGGAAAATCATTTTTAACAAAGTTTCTTCTTTGGGATGATAAAAGGAATCTGTTAAAAAGAGAATTAAATCAACGTCTTTGATGCTTTGAAAAGCGATGTTGTTCATTTTTTGGTTCAATAAATGTTTATATTGGTTAATTCCTGGGGTGTCTACAAAAATATATTGGGCGTTAGGTTCGTGGCAAATGCCAATAATTTTGTGGCGTGTTGTTTGGGGTTTGGCGCTTGTGATGGCAACTTTTTGTTGGGTTAATGCGTTTAGAAGAGTTGATTTGCCGACGTTTGGGCGTCCCAAAATAGCAATAAAACCAGATTTAAAATCCATGTAAGTCCTCAATTTCTTAGTTATTTTTTTGTTTTTCTTTTTCCTTGTTGGTGTTTGTGCGGGTGTTTTTATTTTGGTTTGTTTCTTTTTGTTTGGTTTTTATGGGATTTGGGGCTGCTGCTGTTTTATGTGGTTTTGTCTAAATTTAGACCTACGTTTTGTAAAATTTTTTCTTGTAAAGCAAGCATTATTTGAAACTCTTCTTCGGTGCGGTGTTGATAACCCTTAAGATGCAAAAAACCATGCACTGCTAAAAAAGCAATTTCGCGTTCTAAACTGTGCTTGGCTGTTTGTGCTTGGACTTGGGCTTTGGAAAAAGAAATAAAAACATCGCCTAAAGAATTGTCTTCTAAGCCTGCAAAAAAAGTTAAATCATTAGTAAAAGACAAAACATCTGTGGGATAATTTTTTTGGCGATAAAAGGAATTAAGTTCTTGAATTTTTTCGTTGGTAACAAAAATGAGATGCATTAATTTTTTTTCTTTGATGGGTAAAAACATTTTAATTAATAAAGATTTAAAAGGTGTGATGCAAAAAGAAGTTTGATTGTGGATTTTAATGATCATTTAGCATTTCCTATTTGGGGTTTGGGTGGTGGTTGTAGTTTTGGTTGCAATTGAGTTGTTTTTTTGGTAATTTTTAATAATGAGATTATTTTTTGATGATTTGAGCGAACATTTGAACGAATAAAATAAAAAGACATTTGCAAAAAAAACTTAAGCAAATATAAGCAAATATAAAATAAAAAAAGCAACTTATTTCAAGTAGCTTTTAATTGATTAAAACATTAACGCTTTTTACTACGCATATTTTTTTGGCGATTTTTCTTTTGTACGCTTGGTTTAATATAATGTTCTTTGCGACGCGCTTCTGCTAGGACACCAGATTTAGAAACTTCTCTTTTAAAACGACGTAGCGTTTCTTCGATAGTTTCTCCTTTACGAAAAACAGTTTTTGGCATTAATATCTCCTTTCCGTAATCTCAAATTAAAAATTAGCAATACTACTTATAGTATATCTCTTTTTTTGTTGTTTGTCAATAAGAAAAAGCAAAAAAATAATTAAATATTTTTGTAAGTGGTTTTATCTTTTGTTTATGGTCGTTTTTTATGGTGAAATTTGTCATAAATACGGTTAAATGAAATGCAATAGTAATAATGTATTTTTATATTTATATAAATGATTAATTTTAAATTTGAAGTTGTTTTTGTAATTGTTTAGTTTTTAAGTATAATTGAAAAAAATGACTGCACTGTTCAAGCATGTTTGTGATAAAATTCGGGTCTTCTTTGACTTCGATATTTTTGTTGGTTTGGTCGTTTTGATAGACCAAAAAGTAAGCTTTAATTGATTGAGAACAATAAATTTGGGCTTGGAGTTGGGCATAATAGATAGTAGGGATTTTTCCTTCATTTAAAAAGGATTGCCAAGTATAAGAGGCAAAAGAAATGGGGCATTTGATTTCTAAGAGGCTTTGGGATTGGGCGTCCCATCCATCCAAAGAAGCAGACATGAAATCTTTGACAAAGGCTTTGGGTTCGAATTGCATTTTTTGTGTTTGGTTGAAAAAATTTCTTGCTTGGGGTTCCAAAATTCGTCCGCGTTTCATTGCTTCGTTGTCTTCGATTGGAGTGTCAAAAACTTTTCTTTTTAATAATTGCTCTTTGGTTTCAAATGGATTTAAGCCCATGATAGCTGCTACTTCGGAAGCATTAATGTATTTTTTACGATGATTGTGCCAAGCTAAGGTATTTTGTTCTAATTGCATATGGCATCAACTATTGTTGGCACCAAAAGGAAAGTCCAAAAAAAGCCATGGTTAAAACAGTAAGAAAGCAGTTTAAGAAGAATTGTTCGCCTTTGATTTTGCGTCCTTGTTTTTGTTCGGAAAAAGAATTTCCCAAAGAAAAGCTGTCGTTGCTATCTGCTAAAAATAAAGTACTTAAAACGATAAAAGTACAAATAGTTACAAAAAAAACGGTATAATTCATAAAAATCTCCTTTGATTTTGGTAATTTGATTTTGTTGTTTTGTTGTTTTTAAATTTCTAATCGATTTAATAAAATAATGATTGATGATTCGTTTTTTGATAAATGTTTAAAATTTACTTACTCTTTTATTTTAGCAAGAAAAGCAGTTGTATTTTCAAATATTTTTATATTTTGGGAATTTATAAAGCGTACTTGGATTAAATCTTGCATGATGGCTTCCACTACGCCCAAGCCGAGAGTTTTGTGTTTGACTTTGTCTCCTTTTTGAAAAAAGCCATTTTCATTAGTGTAAGATACTTGGTTTGATTGGATTGGTTGAAATAAATGTGGGGAAAAATAATTTGGTCTTGGGGTTTCTTTTGGAAAAAAGCCCATTTCTTGTAAAAAGCGTGAAGGTTGACTGTCTATTTGTTTGCCATATGAAACTCTTTGATAAGCCCCAGTTAAAAACAACTTTTCTTCGGCTCTTGTAATTGCTACATAAGCTAGACGTCTTGATTCTTCTAAATCGCTTTTTTCTTTTTGGTTGCAATCAAAAAAAATATCTTCAAAAGCAGCTATAAAAACCACTCTAAATTCTAAACCTTTGACTTTGTGAATAGTAGAAAGTTTAACGCGATCGTTTTTGCTTGGGGTTTTGGGGTCTTGTTCGGTTTGTTCGTTAATTTCGCTATACAAAGATATTTGATCTAAAAGTTGGGTTAGTTTTTCAAAAATGTTTCCTTCCAAATTTTTTTCTGCTTGCATAAAAACTGATTTTAATTCTTCGATGTAATGTAAAGCAGGCTCAGAATCTTTTATTGATTGCATTTTGTAAGTTTCATCGTTTTTGTGACAATACTTAATTTTTTCATCAATATGAGTAATTATATCACTAAGACAGTCAAAAGAATCATTAATTAGTTCTTGGCGTAAAGCTGTAATTAATTTTTGAAATTCGTTTAGTTTAGTTTTGGTTTTTGGTTGAATTGGAGTTTGGTCTAGGTAGTTAAGGGCGTCAAAGAGAGCTAAGTTTTTTTCTTGGGCAAGTTGTTCTAGATGTGCAAGTGAAGTTGTTCCAATTCCTCTTTTAGGGGTGTTAATGATGCGTTTGAAATCAAAATCTTGTGAGGGATTTGCAATAACATTGAGATAAGCTAAAAAATCTTTGACTACTTTGCTTTGGTAAAAGGAAATACCTCCAAAAACTTGATAAGGAATGCTGTTTGCTAAGAATTTTTCTTCCAAAGGGCGTCCCAAAATGTTAGTACGATATAAAATAGTAAAATCTTGATAGCTGCAAATACCTTGTAAAACAAGGTTTTGGATGGTTTTTGTGATGTAGTCTGTCTCTTCTTTATAATCTGAAAAAAACTTGTAAATAACAGGTTCGCCTCCGCTTTTAGTGCTTTTGAGATTTTTTTTAAAAGGATGGTCTTCGTTGTGTTTAATCAAAAGGTTGGCTTTGTCTAGGATGTTTTTAGAAGAACGGTAATTTTGTTCCAAAAAAGCTACTTGAGGACTAAATTTATTTAAGAACAATTGGCTGTTTTCAAATCTGGCTCCTCGAAAAGAATAAATGTTTTGGTCAGGATCTCCTACTACAAAAATATTTTGATGGTTTTGGGCTAAAAGAGTCAAAATTTGGTATTGGAAAAAATCAGTATCTTGGAATTCATCAACTAATAAATATTGGAATTTTTGTTGATAAAAAGCCCTTACATAGGCATTTTCTTGGAGCAGTTGGTGCGTATATAAAATAAGGTCATCAAAATCAACTAAATTATTGTTTTGCAAAAAAATTTGATATTTAGCTTTGATTGGTATTTCGAATTCGTATCTGTTTTCACGTTGAAAAATGTGTTCTTTTTGGGTTGCGTGTTGCAAAGTGTCTTTGTTTTGTGGTTTGTGTTTTCTTTTGATAGCAGAAATGTTTTTTCTTAATTCGCTAATTTTTATTCTTTTGGGGTCGATATTCATTTCTTTTAAAATGTCTTTGATGATTTTTTTGCAGTCGTTGTCATCTAAAATTTTAAAATTGGTGCGATATGAAAATGGCAAAAAGGGGATAAATTTTTTCAAAATTTGGTTTCCCAAAGAGTGAAAAGTGCAAATAGTAATGCCTTTGGTTTTTTCTTGACCAATCATTTTGGCAAGTTTTTCTTGCATTTGTTTGGCAGCTTTGTTGGTGAAAGTAAGGGCTAAAATTTGGTTGCTTGGCAAGTTTTTTTGTTCGATTAAATAAGCAATTTTAGCAGTTAAAGTGGTGGTTTTACCAGTGCCTGCTCCTGCTGCTAGATAAAAAGATTTAGCATTGCTTGTGACTGCTGCAAGTTGGGGTTTATTTAATTTTTCTAAAAAATTGGTTTTATTGTAAAACATTTTTATATCTTTTATTTCGTTGTTTATCCTTTTTGTTTTGTGTTGTTTTTTCTGGGAGTGTTTTTTGGTTGGGTGATTTAATGGGATTTATTAGTTTTTATTTTTTTAGTAGAACAAATTTATTTTTGAGGATTTGATTTTAAGCTTACTACTTCATTGAAATTAAGTTCTTGCGTTTTTCCATTTGTGTCTTTTGTTATTTTGTCTGCTGCAAAATAACCTTGTCTTAGAAATTGCAAATGGTTTTTGCAACAACAGCTTTTTTGTAAACTTGATTCTACAAAACCTTTTTTGATATGCCAGGATTTATCGTTGAAATTGCCATTTGTGCAAAGTAGTGGAGCAAAAAAATTAAAAGTGGCTTTGCAAGCAGTCTTTGCTTCTACAAAATGAATAGTTCCGTTTGGTTTTCTATCTTTAAAGCCGCTGCCGCTTTTGGTTTGGGGGTCGTATGTTGCAAGAATTTCTGTTATTTCTCCTTTGTTGTTTTTGACAACATCGTAAGCTTTAACAAAATAAGCATGAAATAATCTTACTTCTTCGCCCAAAGTTAATCTTTTATAATTTTTATCTGGTTTTTGGAGTGCAAAATCGTCTTTTTCAATGTAGAGATGGCGGGAAAAATAAATTTCTCTTTCTTGGTTTTGTTCTTTTCCTTTTGTTTGTTCTTTTCCTTTTGTTTGTTCTTGATTTTGTTCTGGGGTTTTTCCTTGGGTTTGAGATGTGTTGCAACATTTACAAGTATGAAAATTATTAGTCCAAGGAGCTTTGAGAGTTTCTATTTTGTTTTCAGGAAAGTTAGTAATAGTAATTTTGAGGGGGTTTATAACTGCCATGCGAGGCAAGGATTTTCCTTTAAGGTCATCTCTTACAAAAGATTCTAACATTTCTTGTTTGACTTGTGAATTTACTTTGGATAAGCCTGTTTCAAGGACAAAATTTTTGATAGCTTCAGGAGTGTAGCCTTTTTTGCGGATGCCTGATAAAGTTGGCATTCTAGGGTCATCCCAACCTGTTACTAAGTTTTTTTCTACCAAATTATTAAGATGTCTTTTGCTCATCAAAGTTTGGGTAAGATTAAGTCTTCCAAATTCAATTTGGCGTGGAGTATGTTTGGCTTTTGTTTCTTTGATTATCCAATCATATAAAGGTCTGTGGTCTTCGAATTCCAAAGAACACAAAGAATGTGTGATGTTTTCAAAGGAATCTTCCAATGGATGAGCGTAATCATAGGTAGGGAAAATATGCCAATGTTTTTGTTTTAAAGTAAAAGCAGAAAGAATACGGTACAAAATAGGGTCTCTCAAATTAAGGTTAGGGCTTTGCATATCAATTTTGGCACGCAAAACTTTGCTACCTTCTACAAATTTTCCTTTTTTCATTTGTTCAAATAGCAAGATATTTTCTTCAATACTACGATTGCGATAAGGAGAATTGGTACCTTTTTGGGTTAAATTACCGCGACTTTGGGCAATTTGTTCAGCGGTTTGGTCATCAACATAGGCTTTTCCTTGTGTGATTAAAAAAAGTGCCATTTGATACATTTGAGGGAAATAATCTGAGGCAAAAGTGATTTTGTAAGGAGTGTATCCCAGCCATTTGATGTCATTGAGGATGGCATTAACATAAATTTGTTTTTCTTTGGAAGGGTTGGTGTCATCATAACGTAAAAGGGTTTTGCCTTCAAAAAAATGTGCCAATTCAAAATTAATAATGATGGCTCTGGCGTGTCCTAAATGTAAAAAACCATTGGGTTCGGGCGGGAAACGTGTAATGATTTGGCTGCATTTTCCGCTTTGGAGGTCTTTTTGAATGATGGTTTTGATGAAATTTGATTGTTTTTGCATTTTATAAGTCCTTTTTCTTTTTATTTGGTTTATTTGGGGTTTGGGTTTTTTGGGTGGTTTTGTTTGCAAAAAAATTTGTTTGGGAATCTTAGTTTTGGTCTCCAATTTTTATTAGTCAATTTATGTATTTTATTTATGATTAGAAATATAATTTAGGATTTTGAAAAAATAGACTTCTAAATATCGCTGTCAATATCATATCCTTCATATATTTTAATCAAAACACTCTATTATATTATACTAGCATTTTGAAAATATTTTTCATTTTAACAGTTGGAAGTTGGTGAAAGTGGGTTAGGGTTTATATTAAATTTAGATTTGCATTAAGCATATATCAATTTACAAAAAAAGACATTCATTTAATGAATGTCTTTTGTATTTTAAAAAAATGGAGAATAAAAGCAAGAAAAAGTAAGGAATAAATTATATAATTATAATAAATAATAATATTCTTGTTTTTCTTTTTGAAGTTGGCGTATTTCTATGGAAATATTTTCAATATCATTTAATAATTTAGATAAATTATTGAAAAAAACATTTATTTGTTTTTGTTCTTTTAAAGCGGGTAATTTAAAAGTTAGTTGATAAAAAACATTTTTATCAATTTCGGATATTACCCCTTGTTTTCCAATAACCTTTAATTTTTTATGAACTTGAGAATTTTTTAAAAAATTCAATATAAAATTAGCATCAACCCCCTCTTTAACTTCAAAAACTGAATAAATATTAGAAATCAATACTGGTTTATTATAAATATTATAAGCAATTGATTTATGTTTTAAGAAATCTCTGTTGTTCATAACAATATTGTTGGGATATGCTATTCTATAATTTTTAATTTTTTTTAAATTGTTTGTTATTATCTCTTAAAATCAAACCTTTTTTACAATCTAGACTACAAATATCATAAGGGAAGCTATCTTTATTTGTTTTTGTTATTTCTTGTATTATATCTTTAATTGCTATTTCTTTTCTTTCTTTAGAATTTTCGAAAAATAATTCAATCTCTTTTTCTATTTGTTGTATTTTTTGAGATAAATTATTTTTTTTAGTTTCTAATAATTCTATTTCTCTTTTGAAAATCGCAATATTTTTTATATTTACCTCTTTGTTTTCTTGCAAATGATTTGAACAATATAAGTTTGTGGTTAAAACATAATTATTTTTTCTAATTTGCTCTATATTTGCTATTGACATTTTGTCATTTTTTTTATTTTGTGACACCATTTCCATTATATCTTTAATATTTTTTTTGCCTAATTGTCTTAGAGAAATACCACTTTTAATTCTTTCATGCATTTCTGATGCATCAATAAAACGAATTTGATGTTTTTGATTTTCTACACATTTTTGTATAATTAAAATATAAGTAATGGTTGTTTCAGATACATAAGGGAAAATATTTAGGGGTAATTGTATAATTGTATCAATATATTGATTTTCTACTAAAAATTTTCTAAATTCTATTACTCCGGGTGTAGAAGCGCATAAAACTCCAGATGGTAAAATAACACCTAAAGTGCCATCTTCTTCTAAGAGATGTAACATATGCATTAGAAAAACTTGAATATTGTAGGCGATTAAAGAACCATTAAAGTTGGTTTCTTTATTGTTTCTAAATACTAAAAAATATTTTTCTTATTAAATAATAAAAAAGGAGATTAAAATGGCAAGAATTTACAGACCTTCTTATTTCAGTAAAAAATCTTTTAGAAGAAATAAATTAACCTTAGGCGGTTTTTTTATGTGTTGGGTTTTACCTACATTAGGTATTGTTCTTCCTTTGGCTGTTTATTTTGCTTCAAAAGGTTATTTATCAATAGCTAAATAATAAAAAGGAGGAAAAAAATGAATTTAAGACAAATATTAGTTTTATCTGCTCTTTGTTGTATTTTTCTATTTGTAGCTTATAAATTTGGTTTTATTGTTCCTGATACAACTAAAATTACATGGCTTAAATAAATGAACGTTTTTTAAAAAAACGTTCATTAAGGAGAATATATAATAATTTTATAGAAAGGAAAAATTAATGGATATACAACAAACAATTATTAATATTTTTGAATCAAAATTATTTATTTCTTTTATTTCTTTTATCTTTGGTATTTTTATTTATTGGTTTTATTTTTATATTAAAGAATTTTTAAAAAGTAAAAAGTTGTCCAAAGTTTTGGAACACCTCATTCGGTTGGAGCTAATAATAAAATACCACCAAAACCACGATATAAATAATTTTTAATATTTACTTATTTTATTAAAAACATCCTTTTAAAAATTATCTTTTTTGCAAATCATCTCTTTTAAAACTATTTTGATTTCAAATTTTAATTCATCAATCAAAAAACAAAAAGCAATTTTAATTTTGAAAAATTCAATTACAAACCCAAAGGCATTCTTTATGAGTGTCTTTTTTTATTTTATCCAAACTAATTAACTTTTTTTGCTTTTTCAAACCACCAAATAAAAAAAATTGCATTTCCCCACAAAAAATCCCCAACCCCTCCAAAAACATCACCAAAACCCAAGTTTTTTTGGTATAATAAAGGTTAAATGTTTAAAAAAATTAAATGATGCAAGGAGCATATAAATGGCAACAAAATTAAGCGAACAAGAAATTATTAGACATCAAAAAATGAATGAATTAAAAAAAATAAACATTGATCCTTTTGGAAAAAAATTTGTCCCTTCTCATTCCATCGAACAAATTCTTTTGCAATACCAAAAAGCAGATAGTCTAGCTCTCGAACAATCCCAAATCAATGTTTGTGTAGCTGGCAGAATCGTTTTAAAAAGAGGACAAGGCAAAGCAGGTTTTTTGCATTTACAAGATTTTAATTTCCGAATGCAAGCATATATAAAACTGGATTTAGTGGGCAAAGATGCTTTTCAGATTTATCAAAATTGTGATTTAGGAGATATCATAGGCATCAAAGGTTTTTTATTTAAAACAAAAACGCAAGAATTAACCATTAAAGCCTTGGAATTTATTCATCTTACCAAAGCCCTAAAACCTTTACCTGACAAATTTCATGGCTTGCAAAACCGCGAAGAGATGAGAAAAAATCGCTATGTTGATCTAATCGTAAACGAAAAAACAAGACAAGTATTTTTAACTCGCAGTTTGATTATGAAATACATTAGAAATTTTTTTGATAATCAGGGCTTTTTAGAAGTAGAAACTCCTATTTTACAACCAACTTTGGGAGGCGCTTCTGCCAAACCTTTTATCACTCATCACAACGCTCTTAATTGTGATTTTTACTTGAGAATTGCTACCGAATTGCCCCTTAAAAAATTAATTGTTGGTGGAATGAATAAAGTCTATGAAATCGGACGTCTTTTCAGAAATGAAGGAATTGATGCCACACATAATCCCGAATTTAGCACTATTGAGGCTTACTTGGTTTATGCTGATATGCAAGATATTATGGACTTAACAAAGCAATGCTTGCAAGAATTGGCCCAAAAATTGTTTGGCAAGTTGCAATTTACTTACCAAAACCAAGAAATTGATTTTTCCCATTTTGCAAAAGTAAGTATGGTTGCATCAATCAAGGAAAAAACAGGAATTGATTTTACAGATAATTTTACCTTGGAACAATGCCTTTCTTTGGCAAAAAAACACCAAATTGAAGTTATGCCCCATTTTAGTCAAGGACATATCATTGAGGCTTTTTTTGGAAAATACGTAGAAAACACTCTCATTCAGCCTACTTTTGTCTACGGACATCCACTGGAAATAAGTCATTTGGCAAAACAAAACGAAGCTGATCCTCGCTTTACTGACCGTTTTGAACTTTTTATTGTAGGTAAGGAATTTGCTAATGCTTTTAGCGAACTTAACGACCCTATCGAACAAGAAAAACGTTTTTTAAATCAATTACAACAAAAACAATTAGGCAACGACGAAGCCAATGACATGGACTATGATTTCCTAAACGCCCTTAATTATGGCATGCCTCCAACTGGTGGTCTTGGAATGGGACTCGATCGTTTGGTTATGCTTTTAACCGATACTGCAAATATTCGTGATGTTATTTTATTTCCACATTGTAAAAATCAAAATAAATTTAGTCAAAACAAAACAGCAAATAAAGTCCTAACGAATAACGATAACGAATAAAGCAAGCAAAAACCAACAAGCCAAAAATAAATTATTCCCAAAAGCAAAAATCTCCAAATCACCAAAGCCCAAAAATCCGAAAATAAAAAAGGGTAAAAAATATTTTATATAAAATGGGTTAATGATAATTAAATATTTTGTGTTGCAAAAACAACCGAAGGGAGCAAAAAAATTAAACAAAAGATAATTATAATTATTTTAGGAGCAATTTTTACATTTTTTTCCTTAATTTTAATTTGTGGAGTTTATTTTTTAACTAACTTTACTTTTGCCAAAATACCAAACTCAAATCATAATGCAACATTCCCAAAACCCAAAGTTCACGATATTTATCTAGATTCAGCCGAACAAGTCCAAAATTATATCAAAGAAAAATTCCCCGATTCTTTTCCTTTTTGCATTAACTACCCTTCTTTTTGTTATTATTTGTGTTCTTTGCAAAATTCAAAAAAGCCTTTTTGCCTCAAAAATGCCCCAAAGAAATTAATATATGTCTATCAAAAAGACATTGATTTATCCAAATACGGCTATGGCAATAACACTCATAGAATCGAAGATTTAAAATTCTCGATTAGGTATTAAAAATTTATACCTTTTTTTGGTTAAAAGATGGTTCGCAAGCAGAACCAAAACAAAGAGATGCAATAATAAATTCGTCGTCATCAAGAACTAGACAGAAAAACTGGGATGGTTCGCCAAATTTGCAAAATTGGCAAAGCCAAAATTGGGAAGACGAATTAGAAGAAAATTGGGAAAAAGAGTTCCAAACAGATTGGGAAGATGAATAAAGTTTTTGCAAATCACAAAAAATAAATAAAATTAGAAAATCCAAACAAACATCCAAACAAACAAACATCCAAAACAACAATACTTTTATTTTTCAGCCAGCAAGGAAGTGCAATTATGAGAGGCGTTTTTTATTTGCAAAGTTTTTATAGCTTATTACAAAGTCTTAATTCTTTAGAAACTTTGGTACAAAAAGCCAAAGAAAATGATTATGATTTTGTTGCTTTGAGCGATGATAATTTATATGGCATGCCAACTTTTTTAAAATTATGCCATAACTATCAAATCAAACCTATTTTAGGACTAAAAATAAATTTTTTGCACAACAATCAACTAGCAACACTTTTAATTTATGCCAAAAACGACCAAGGAATCAAAAATTTAATTCGAATTTCAACTATTATTAAAAATGAAGAAACACCCCAAATTACCTTAAATCAAATTGCTCATTTAGGTAAAGATTTGTTTGCTTTGATTCCTGGAGAAAATCCCTTTTTTGATGATATGTTTTTTCGCGACCAAAAAGATAAATTTTTTCAAATAGCTACTCAATTACAAAAAATATTTGACGAACTTGTATTAGGTATTTCTTATCAAAACTCCTTTTTGGAATTGCTTTCTGAAAACATCATTGATTTTGCAAACCACTTCCAAATTCCTTATGTACCAATTAACAAAACTTGCTATGATACTTTTCAAGCCCAACCAACCTATCAAATACTTGCAAAAATGGAAAATAAAAAAAACGACGACCAAACTGATTTATCTTTTTTAACCAAAGATAATTTTGATAGCGCCTACAACGCCCAAACACATAAAGCAATGTTTGCTTATTTAAAAAAATTAATCTTTTCTATTAAATATCAAAATTATTTACCACAAAAAATGTTGTTGCCTTCCTTTGTTGATTTTTTACAACCCCAAAAAATAACTGCCAAAGAGTACTTAAAACAAATTTCTTATGAAGGTTTGCGCCAATACATCGATTTTAAAAACCCTAAATATACCAAATACCAACAAAGGCTAGATCAAGAATTACAAATTATAGCTGATATGGAATATGACAATTATTTTTTAATTGTAGGTGATGTTGTAAGATACGCCAAAAAACAAGGTATTTTAGTAGGTCCTGGTAGAGGCTCTTCTTCGGGTTCTTTGGTGTGTTTTTGTTTACAAATTACAGAGATTGACCCTTTACAATATGACCTTATTTTTGAGCGTTTTTTAAATCCTCAAAGAAAAACTATGCCAGATATTGACCTTGATTTTCCAGACAATACAAGAGATTTAATTATTCAATATGTTTGTCAAAAGTACGGCACCAAACACGTAGCAAGTATTATTACTTTTGGTAGATTTGTAAGCCAAAAAGCCATTATCAATGAATTAGTTAAATTTATGCCCACAGTAAAGGAATTCCAAACTAAACGTGTTTTGGCATATTTGGATAAAAAAAGCACTTATCAAAAAGAAACTTTGGATTTGCAAATGAAAAACTTACTTACAATGGCATCTTATATCGAAGGAATACCACGGTTTACAGGAACCCATCCAGCAGGAATTATTTTAAGCCAAATGCCCCTTGATCAAATTATTCCCTTACAAAAAGGCACTCATAATAACTTACAACAAACCCAATGGGAAACTTCTTTCCTTGAATCAATCGGACTTCTCAAAATAGATTTTTTAGGATTAAGAAGTCTTACTTTGATGAATAAAATGGTTTTAGCCATTCAAAAAACTAATCCCCATTTTGGTCTTTTTAAAATCCCTTTAAACGACACAAAAACTTTCGAGTTGTTGCAACAAGGAAAAACAATAGGGATTTTTCAATTAGAATCTTATAACGCCCAAAACTTTTTACAAAAAATGATGCCCCAAAAGTTCGAAGACCTAATTGCCTTACTTGCCTTAAATAGACCAGGGCCCATTGATTCTTTTAATATTTTTTTAAAAAACCGCCATCAAAAAACTACCACTTTTTTTAGCCCCTTAATTGATTTTATCCTCCAACCCACTTATGGCATTATTCTTTATCAAGAACAAATTATGCAAATTGTAGCTGTCTTTGCCAAATACAGTCTTGCCCAAGCAGACCTTTTTATAAGAGCTATTAGCAAAAAGGAAAAAGATTTATTATTGCAAGAAAAAAACAACTTCATTGCCCAAAGCAAAGAACAAGGACGCAACCTTACAATAGCTAACAAACTTTATGATTATATTTTAAAATTTGCCAATTACGGTTTTAACAAAAGTCACAGTGTCGCTTATTCTTTAATTAGTTATCGTATGGCTTATTTGAAAGCTAATCATTTTATTGCTTTTGTAATTACTTTATTAAATGATGCTATTGGAGATGCAACCCAGACAGAAATTTTGCTCAAAGAAGTTATCCAAAAAGGTATCATTATAGAACCACCCCATATATTTAGTAGCCAAGATAAATATTATTTCAAAGACAATAAATTATTTTTGCCTCTAACTATTATTAAAGGAATAAATGTTGCTTTTTGCCAAGAATTAATGAAAGAACAAAAAAAATTAATTAAAGAACACCAAAAATTAACTAAAACTACCTCAAAAATGCCCCTTTATTATTCTTTTAAAACCTTTAAACAACAATTGTTTCCTTTCCTCACCGAACCTTTATTAACTAATTTAATTTTTGCAGGCGCCCTTGATAAAATGGGGATAAACCGCAATACTTTAGAACAAAACAAAGATTTAAAAGAAGTTAAATATTATCCATATTCTGATTACGAACCTAAAATACACCCCGAATTACCTTTAAAAGAACTTGTCATTAAACAAAAAAAAACATTAGGTTTTGGACTTCATAATTTATTAATTAATCAAAAAAATAAATCTTAAATATTATTTTATTATTCAAAATTATTGTAAATACAAACACATTATTAAATTATTTGGGCGCGAATAAACGCATCATTATAGTAATCTAGCCAGTTGCCACGGATTTGATTATTCCGTGAGGTCATACGGTCGGTCAACCAAACGAAAGAATGGCGGATTACAGCAGACCGAAAAAGCGGAGTGAGGTGAAATAACTAGCCAAGATGCTTTCGCAAGACTAAGATAGTCATGGAAAAGGTGCAAATCCCTAATCGCGGAAATTATCGTAATTTAAGAACTTCAAGGGCAAGTTATTGAAACCCTGGAATGAAGGTAAGATATGAAGATATGATTTAAGTCTTTATATATAATCACATGTAGCTTTAATTAGCACCCTTCATGATGTCGTTGGCGGAAACAAAGTGTTCTAGTCTAGCCACAAGCTTTAACAACGAAAGCGAACCTAAAACTATCGGGCATAATGATGTCGGAAATTCGAGATTCCTAAAAACCACCCCAAACAGAGGAAATTAAAATGCCTTTGGGTTCAAGGAAAAAGAGACTTTTAGTAGTCGGAGGAATTAAAACTTGGTTTGGAATAACCAAGATAATTGCCCTCACACGGAGCCTAGGAAAGCTAGGTACAAGGCGAAGAAGTTAGATTCACAGTGAATTATTCAGTTCGGGAGAAAGGAGGTTGATGCAAATGCAACCAAATGAAGCAGATAAAACTTCTAAGCTTTCAAACTTACTGAATAGAGTTCAGACAAAATCATTAAACAGGTTAACCTTGAAAAAGGAACTGCAACAAGATATGAACTCCCTGGATAACATCACATTCGCCTTCAACAAGGTTGCAGGGAATGACGGTGCAGGGACGCATGGGACGGACGGTCAAACTATTGACGGAAAAGATTGGAACTACATTATCGGGTTAAATGATAAATACAGAACCAATCAATACCAACCCAAGCCCCTCAGGAGAGTTTATATCCCCAAACCTAACGGAGATAAAAGACCATTAGGTATCCCGACAATGGAGGATAGAATAATCCAACAGACAATGTACCAACTACTCAATCCATTTTATGAAGTAAAATTCTCAAAATGGAGCTATGGATTTAGACCTAACAAATCACCACATGATGCAATTAAACGCATTAAGGAGAGATTTAAGGGAATAAAATGGTTAATAAAAATTGATATCAAAGGCTTCTTTGACACAATTAATCATGACATATTGTTAAAACTTCTCAGCAAAGACATCCGTAAAGCCAAAACCCTCAAAACCATAAAACAATGGTTGGAGGCAGGCATAATGGATAACTGGGTTTTTCAAAAGACCTTCTCGGGCGCTCCCCAAGGTGGAATTATATCTCCTTTATTAGCTAACATCTACCTTCATCAAATTGACGAAAAGATGGAAAAACTAATAGAACAAGGAATACCAAAAAGGAAAGTCAATCCTAAATATAGAAAATTACAACGTTTAGGACTTGTAAGAAAAGCTAAAGTCGCGAGAGACATTAACATAAATCCAAACATTAGAGTAGAATACATTCGCTATGCGGACGACTTCATCATCGGGTGTACAGGAACAATGGAACAGGCCAACGAACTACAACAAAAGGTGGTATCCTGGTTAGTACGGGATTTAGGATTGTCAATATCTTATGACAAATCCAAAATCGTACCAGCACAAAAGGGAACAAAATTTCTTTCATACCTCATAAGAGTCAACCCAACGGCATCGTCTAAAAATAAATCTGCAAGGAAAACGCTTAACGGAGAAACCGATATCGGAATTCCGAAGGATGAGATAGACAAAAGATGCAAAAAATGGATGACGGACTCTAAGAAGAGAAAGATTATACATGATAGACAACTACATTTTAGAGACGAATTAGAAATAATTAAGTCATATAAAAGAGTGGCTGAAGGTATAATCAGATACTTCGCATATGGAAGAAACCTGAATCAGTTAACAAAGTTGGCCTATATTGCAGAGTACTCTTGTTTAAAGACAATAGCGGGGAAATACAAAACTTCCATCGCCAGAGTCCGTAAGAAATTGAACCGAGGTCAGGGGACTTGGGGTGTCAAGTACACGATAAAAACAAAACCAAGATATGAAACCTGGCCGAAGTACACCTGGGATAGGATTAAAAGGATGAGAAGATATAAGGATATTAACCTTGATATCATTCCTAATCCGAATATATACCTAAGTCGTACACATCTCACAGACCGTTTAAAAGCGGAAGAATGTGAAATGTGCCAAAGGTATGACGTTAAGTTGGAAATACACCACACTAAGACAGTGCGAAATCGCAACTAGCAAAGCGTGATGAATAAAGCAACTATGGTGCTATGTAAACAGTGCCATAGAAGGAGAACCAACGAACAAATAATAAGCTTCAATGACAATAGGAAAATAATAAACGTCTGAATAATCAATCAACTAAATAGTGATATTTAGAAGACCCTAGAAATAGGCTGTGAATGGGAAAGCCGTATGCTTGGAAACTTGCTTGTACGGTTTGGAGCGGGGCTGCACGTAAATAACCAACACGCGTGTAATCTATCGCTATAAAATTATTATATTTCTATATTTTTCTCCTTTTGCCTTTTTCATATTTTTTGCTTTACTTTGCTTTTCATTTTTTTGTTTTTTAATTTAATTAAATCTGTTTTTTAAACAATTACACAATCAATAAAAATAAATAAAAGAGGATAAAAATGAATAAATTATTAATTGTAACAATATTAGTAATCATTTTTTTCGCAATACATTTTAAACAAAAAGTCAACATCAAAAAAAATATTGTCTTTTTATCAGAAAAAATCAGTTTATGGATGCAAACATTTTATTTTTATCATGCCATTTATTGTGAATTAAAAAAAATAAATAATTTCTTTTTGATGAAATTTCTTTGGAACTCCAATCGTAAATGCAACAATATATTAAAACATTTACAAGACATTCACACCATTTTTGATAAATTACAACAAGACCAAAAAATAACTGATATTGAAATTATGATGCTTTTAACATACGATCAATCAGTAACTTTTTTAAAACAAAAATATGGTTTAGTAAGTGGCTCTTATTTTATGGATGCAAGTTTTACTCAAACTAACCCAAATATCAAAAAAACAGCTGAAGGCTTAGAAATACACCACATAAAAGAATATCAAGCAAGAGGATTATCAAATTCCCAAATACGCCAAACACCACCCTTTTGAATGCCAAAAAGGCATTAATTTGTTGTATTGTAATTTATTAGAACATTTTCTTTTGCATTTAAAAATTTGTGATTATTCCAAAAACCCTTTACATCCTGAAGTTGGCAAAAAGGGAGCAGAAATTATTTTTCATCGTTTAGCTAAAATCTTTTTTGACAATCCTTTTGAATATCAAAAAAACAAATGCATATCAGCCCAAAAAATTTATTATCAAAAAAGTGATTTTTGGGAATGCTTTTATTTATATCAAAGTTTAAAAGTTTATTTATGACAAAATAAAAATATTTGATTTGTATAATATTTTATGTCATTTATTTTTTTCATCATTTTTGTATTAATTAGTTATCTTTTGATTATAATATATCAAGGAATAAAGAAACAAATATGAAAAAACTATTCTTTTTTGATATTGACCAAACTTTATACAACGGCAAAACCAAAGAAATTCCTTCACAAACCACAAAACTTTTACAAACCCTAGTGCAAAACCCCAATAATATTTTAGGAATTGCTACAGGAAGAAGCTACAAAGGTTTAAGCGTTTTAAAAGAACTTACTTCTTTATTTAAGTATTTTGTTGTTCTAAATGGAGCTATTACTTGGAAAGCCAAAAATATCGTCCAACAAACTTGCATCCCCCAAGAACTTGTAATTAAACTAAATTGCCAAGCCCAAAAAAAAGGAATCATAGTTCTCAATGTCAGTTGAGAAGAAAAGGGCATAACCCAAACAACAGATCCTGATTCTAAAAGTTTGTTTGATAATGTAATGTTGCAAAAAAATCCCATCAAAAGTAATCTTCATTTAGAAAAACCTATTTACAAAATTAATTTATTTCATCCAAATACCTCCCTTGTTGTTGATTTTTTAAAAGATTTTGAACAACTCCACGCTTATTATTGGAAAAATAGTGTTGTAAGTTTAAGTGCCAAACAAGTTAATAAAGCTTATGTTATCCAAGCAATTATGAAAGACCAAAAAGACTGCCAATTAATTTGCATGGGAGATGGTTGCAGCGATTTTGAAATGCTTCAATTTGCAGATATAGGAATCGTCATGGCAAATACTCATTATGAAACTCTTCACAAAGTTGCCAATTTAACTGTTCCTCACATTGAAAAAAACGCTTTATATGATTTTTTTAAAGATTATAATTTGTTATGAAGTTGTTTATCGAAGAAAAAATAAAATGTGTTTTCAATGCGTTTAAAAGGAGAATAAAATGTGTTTAATTTTTGGAATACTAAATATTAAAACCGATCCACAAATGTTGCGTGACCAAGCTCTTAAACTTTCCAGTTTGATGCGTCATCGAGGACCTGATTGGTCAGGAATTTTTGCCTCTCAAAAAGCCATTTTAGAACACGAAAAGCTATCAATTGTAGATGTTAATGCTGGAGCTCAACCACTTTATAATAAAACCAAAACCTTAGTACTTGCAGTAAATGGAGAAATTTATAACCACCTAGAATTACGCCAACAATACAAAGATAAATAAGAATTTCAAACAGAATCAGATTGTGAAGTTATTCTAGCACTATATCAAGAAAAAGGTGTTAATTTTTTAGATGAATTACAAGGAATGTTTGCATTTATTTTATATGATCTTACAAAAAACACATATCTTATAGTACGCGATCATATGGGAATAATTCCACTTTATATGGGATATGACCTTAACCAAAATTTTTATATAGCTTCTGAAATGAAAGCCTTAATTCCCATTTGCCAAATCCTTTCTAATTTTCCTCCAGGAAATTATTTATCTAGTGAATCTGGCAAAATGGTGAAATATTATAAACGCAATTGGATGGATTATCAAAATGTTTACAACAACCAAACCAACACAACCCAATTACGCAATTTTCTTGAAGCATCAGTAAAAAAACATTTAATGTCTGATGTTCCTTATGGCGTACTTTTATCTGGTGGTCTTGATTCTTCTATTATTTCTGGAATCACTAAAAAATTTGCCAAACACCGCATAGAAGAATCAAGTAAAAAAGAGGTTTGGTTTCCTTCACTTCATTCTTTTGCTGTAGGTCTTAAAGGTGCTCCTGATCTTAAAGCTGCCAAAGAAGTAGCCAATCATTTAGGAACAGTCCATCATGAAATTGATTTTACTATTCAAGAAGGCATAGATGTTTTAAAAAATGTTATTTATCACATTGAAACGTATGATATTACAACTATTCGCGCATCAATTCCTATATGTATTTAATGGATCGCAAAATTAAAGCTATGGGCATCAAAATGGTTCTTTCTGGTGAAGGTGCTGATGAGATTTTTGGAGGTTATCTATATTTTCATAAAACCCCTAATGCTCAAGAATTCCACAAAGAAACAGTCCGTAAATTAGCTTCATTACATTTATATGATTGTGCAAGAGCCAACAAAGCAATGAGTGCTTGGGGAGTAGAGGCGCGAGTGCCTTTCTTAGATAAAAACTTTTAGATGTTGCTATGAGACTTAATCCCAAAGATAAAATGTGTGGCACAAATGGCAAAATAGAAAAACATATTCTACGACAAACATTTGAATCTTATTTACCCAAAAAGATTGTATGGCCCCAAAAAGAACAATTTTCTGATGGAGTAGGCTACAGTTGGATTGATGCTTTAAAAAAACTTGCCCAAACCAAAATCACAGATACACAATTAAAAAATGCTTATGTTCGTTTCCCTTACAATACTCCTACAAACAAAGAAGGCTACATGTATCGCGAAATTTTTGAAACCTTATTTCCTTTGCCAAGTGCAATAAGTCTTGTTCCTGGTGGTCCTTCAATTGCTTGCTGTACTGCAAAAGCTATCGAATGGGACAAAGCTTTTAAACAAATAAACTACCCTTCAAGACGCGCTGCATTAGGGGTGCATAATGAAGCTTATAAGGACAAATAAATTTTATTCAACAATCCCCAGTTTAACTTAACTTTATTTTTTGCTTTTAATTGTTTTGTGCGAACCAAATAATAAAAAACAAATAATAAAAAACAAATAATAAAAAACAAATAATAAAAAACAAATAATAAAAAACAAATAATAAAAAACAAATAATAAAAAACAAATAATAAAAAACAAATAATAAAATAAAAAAACTAATCCAAAATCACAAATCACAAATTATATTTTTTGCAAACATTTCTAACACCCATTTTGCAACTCCAAATTTTTACAACTTTATCCCAGAAAGGATATTTATATGAACCAAAAACCAAGAAAAGCCTTAATTAAAAAAAACAATTTGCCCCAAACCAACACACCCAAAAAACCTTTTTTAAGTAGCAAACTATTAAGCAATTGCATTATTTTTAACTCTATTGTCATTGTTGTATTAGCAATTTATTTAAGTAAACCTACTCAAACAGATATTTACCAAAAAACCACCCAACTACATTTAACAGCAATGGTAGCAGGAATGTTTTTAGGAGGCACTATTTTAGGATTAAAAAAAGGATCTTTTGGCGTTTCTTTAGGAGTTTTATTAGGAGCTACCTTAGGAATGTGGCTATCGTTACTTACTAAAGGAAACATTATTTCGATAATTCAAATGTAGTTTTTAATTTTAACCCCAACCCCAATATTTTTCATTTCCAAAATAAAGAAAGTGTTATCATTTTTATGCAAACCAAAATCAAAAATCTAACCGCACAATTTCACACCAGTTTACAAAAAAACAAACATGATTTAGACCAATTAATGACCTTAGACAAAGAATTTTTAGGCAAAAAGGGCATCTTGTTTGAACTTACCCAAGAGCTAAAAAGCCTTCCTCATGCCCAAAAAGCAGTTGCAGGCAAATTAATTAACGTTTTAAAACAAGAAATTATTTTCACTTTACAAAAAGAAAAAGAAATTTTACAAAGAAACCAACTAAACGCCAAATTGCTCCAAGAAGAAATTGATCCTACTTTACCAGGATTGAAATTTTTCCAAGGAAGCACCCACCCCCTTAATCAAATCATTGAACAAATTGAAGATTTATTTTTATCTTTAGGTTATGAAATTAAAGAAGGCAACGAAATTGAAACTGATTTTTATAATTTTGAAATGCTCAACATGGGCAAAGGCCACCCCGCAAGAGCAATGCAAGACTCTTTTTATATTGATCCCCAAAAACTTTTGCGCACCCACACTTCCAACGTCCAAGTCAAAGAAATGAAAGCTCGCCAAGGAGGACCCCTCAAAATTATTTCTCCTGGAAAAGTTTACCGCAAAGACGATGATGACGCCACTCATAGCCATCAATTTATGCAACTCGAAGGACTTGTCATTGACAAAAACATTAATTTTTCCCATCTCAAAGAAACTCTTTTACTCATTACCAAAGAATTATTTGGCACTTCCCAAGAAATTCATTTAAGACCGTCTTATTTTCCCTTTACCGAACCTAGCATTGAAGTTGATTTAGTAATTACCAAAAAAGATGGCACCAAAGAATATTTAGAAATTTTAGGAGCTGGTTTAGTGCATCCCCAAGTTCTTAAAAACGCTAATTATGACCCTGAAAAATATCAAGGTTTTGCCTTTGGAATAGGTATTGAAAGAATTGCTATGATTAAATATCAAATTGACAATATTAGACATTTTTATACTAATGATATTCGCTTTTTAAAACAATTTGCAAGGAACACCGCCAACAATGAAAATTATTGAAAATATTTTAAAAAACCATTTTTCGCAACCCCTTTCCCAAAATATTTCTGCCTTAACTAACAATTATATTACCGAAGTGCAAAATTTTTTCCCCCTATCCAAAAACACTAATTTAGTGGTGGGGCAAATTCTTAACTTTCAAAAAATTCAAGGTTCCCAAAAATTAAATTTAGTAGAAGTTAACACTGGCAAAAAAGTAGTCAAAATTGTTTGTGGAGCTTCTAATTTACAAAATGGCAAAAAAGTTATTGTAGCTTCAGAAGGTTCTTTTTTGGAAGGCATCAACGCCACCCTTAAAAACAAAAAAATTTATGGAGTTTTTTCAGAAGGAATGCTTTGTGCTTTGGAAGAATTGGGAATTAGTACCAAATTTTTAACTCCCCAAGAACAAGAAGGAATTTATCTTTTTGATGACCCCAACGACCAAATTGCTTTGGGAAGTGATGCTTTAATTCCTTTAGGACTTGATTGTTTTATCTTAGAATTAGGGCTTACACCCAATCGTGGTGACCTTTTATCTCACCTAGGTTTTGCCAAAGATCTCAAAGCAGTTTTGTCTTCTCAAAGTTACAATAACAATCAAGAAACAAAAGCAACCAACTACAAAACAAAAAACAGCGAAGACCAAACAACCCCAAAAACGCTCCCCCAATTAAACCCCGATTTTTTTGCAAACTTGCCTCAATCTCCTTTAAAAGTCCAAATTGAAAACGACAGTTGTTATGAATACAACGCTTGTATCCTGGAAAACATCAAAATCAAACCTTCTCCTTTATGGTTGCGAAACGCCCTCTTACAATCAGGCATCAACCCAATCAACAATGTTGTTGACATCACTAATTTAATTTTAATCGAATACGGTATTCCCCTACACGCTTTTGATTCTGAAAACATCAAACAAATCAAAGTTAGAAAAGCCTTACCACAAGAAAATATTACAACTCTTAACCAAAATGATTTTGTTTTAGATGAAAATGATTTAGTTATTACAGATGGCAAAAAAGCCATTGCTCTAGCTGGTATTGTAGGACTTTTAGAAAGTAGCATTAAACCTACAACTACTAAAATTATTCTTGAAGCTGCTTATTTTTCGCCCCAAACTATTGCCCAAACTTGTCAAAAACTCAAAACCAAAACTGAAAGTTCCCTACGTTTTGAAAGAGGTATTGACCAAAGTCTTATTCCTTTAGCTTTTCAAAAAGCATGCCAACTTTTAGTCACTTTAGCAGATGCCAAAATTACTTACAAACCTATAATTACAAAACAAAAAAACCGTACCAATCCTACTATTTCTTTGAATCTTGATTTTGTTACAAGAAAAATTGGCGTTTCTTTGTGCCCTACTCAAATCAAAAATTGGTTATTAAACCTAGATTATCAGATACATACATCCAAACATTTAGTACCACAGAACAAAAACGAACAATTAAACCTCCAAGCTCCTTTACGTCGTTATGATGTCAAAATTAAAGAAGATGTCATTTCTGATTTAACTAGACTTTATGGTTGCCATAAATTACCTCCCCAAACAATTCAAATCCCTACTCAAGGAAAATTAACCTTAAAACAAAAAAATATTAGAGAATTGCGCAAACTCTTAGTTAATTTAGGATTTTATGAAACTATTACTTACAGTTTAATTAGCTCTGAGATGTTTGAAGCTTTTACTCCTCAAAAACCCTTTATCAAAATAATGAATCCTTTGTCACAAGACAAAATGATTTTAAGACAAAGTTTGCTAAGTAGTTTAGTAGAAGTTTTAAGCTATCAGCACAAACGACAAACTTTTGATACTGCTTTTTTTGAAATTGGAAAAACTTATTTTCCCAACCAAGAAACATTAAGTCTTGCTTTTGCTTTGAGTGGTCATTTCTTAAATTCCTTGTGGCACAAACAAGATGTTTCAAGTTCTTTTTTTGTTACCAAAGGCATCCTTGAAAAAATTAGTGCTTTTCTAGGCATTACCCTTACTTATCAAAAAACACAACAACATAGTAATTTTCATCCAGGAATGCAAGCCAATTTGTTATTTAACAATCAAATAATAGGAGTTATCGGAAAAACACATCCTCAACTTAATACCAAATACCACTTAAAAGAAAGTTTTCTTTGTGAACTTTTTTTAACGGATGAAATTCTTAACACTACCAAAACGTTTACCTTCCAACCAATTCCTAAATTTCCTACTGTTATTCGTGATTTAGCCTTTTTAGTAGATACCAAATATTCCTTTTATCAAATCGAACAAACCATTAAACAAACTACCCCTTTTGATTTAATCAAATGTGAATTATTTGATGTTTATCAAATACCTACAACCAAAGAAAAACATTCTCTTGCCCTTAGACTTTTTTTCAATAATTTAGATAAAAACTTAGAAAAACAAGATGTAGAACATTGTATGGAAAAAATTACTTCTAATTTGATTAAACACTTTCATATTGAAATTAGATAAAAATAGATAAAAAAAATATTGCTTTTTAAGTGTATATGCAAATATAATAATTGTGGTAAAATAATAGGGTAGTTAAATTAGTTTTTTTACCCTTTTTATCTTTTTGCCTTTTTACATTTGTATAATTATAAATTTTTTTAATCAATAAAACAAAAAAACAACTAAACAACTAAAGGAGTCTTTAAAAATGTTTAATGTCAACCATTTAAGCAAAAATTACGTTACTAAACGCGGTAATATGACGATGGCCTTACAAGACGTTTCTTTAAAATTACCTGATAAAGGTATGGTTTTTATCTTAGGTAAATCAGGTTCTGGTAAATCTACTTTATTAAATGTTTTAACAGGCATTGATGTTGCAAACGGCGGCGTAGTTGAAGTATGCAAAGTTCCTATTACAACTTTTAATCAAAAATATTTAGATAATTATCGTAATGGAATGATTGGTTTTATTTTCCAAGAATTCAACTTAATAGAAGATATGAATGTATTTGAAAATATTGTCTTAGCATTACAATTACAAAATAAAAAACCAGATATTACCTTAATTAATGATTTAATAAATCAAGTAGGATTGGATGCTTCGTTCCTAAATAGAAGAGTTAATGAACTTTCAGGAGGACAAAAACAACGTGTTGTTATTGTTCGTGCTTTGGTGAAAAATCCTAAAATGGTCTTTGCTGATGAGCCTACAGGAAATCTAGATTCAGAAACAGGAACCCAAGTTTTTGATTTACTTCAAAATTTAAGTAAAGAAAAATTAGTAGTTATTGTATCTCATGATAGCGAAAGTGCTTATAAATATGCTGATCGTATTTTAGAATGTAAAGATGGTAAAGTCATATCAGATATGACAAGAAAAAAAGACACTACTAAAAAAAAACAAGTATTTAAAGAAGGTCAATTTCTTACATCTGAAATGATTGCAAACTTAACTAACTTAACTAAAAATCCTGCTTTAGAAAACTTTGATAAAACTGATTATACTAAAGTATTACAACAAGATACTGATTTTGTATCTTTTCCTAGTTGTTTGCCTTTTTCGTTTGTTGCTAAGGCTGCTTTAAAGAGTTTTAAAAATAAAAAGTTTTTCTTGGCATTGAATGTTTTAATAACTGCTATTGCAACTTTTATTTTTATGTTTTTTGCTTTTACATTTTTGAGTTATAAATGGTTCGGAATCTGTGATAAAATATATCAAATGTATGCATTATTTGGAGGATATAAAAGATATACAAATATTGAATTATATTCTTTTGTTGGTCTTATGGAAACGGCTGTTAAAATAGCTGTTGAAACTATTCAAATTATAAGTAGCCCTATGTTCTGGGTTTGGATTTTATTTGTTCCAGGTGCTATGATTATGCTTTATTTTTCTATGAGTGCCAAACTTCAAAATAAAAAAATGGGTATTCTAAGAGCTTTAGGTTCTAATGGTGTTAATGTTGGTAAAATCTTTTTAGTGGAAGCATTCTTTTTTGCTTTATTCCAAATGGTTTTAACTTTTGTATTATTATTATTAAGTATTTTATTTTGGTTTAAAGATGCATCTATATTATTTTCATCTTTCGATATGAAACCGTTGCCCAATTTTGCAAGTAAAAATGACATTATGTTTTTCTTTAATTCTTTAGTAGATTCGGAAAAGCAAAAAAATTTATTATGGTTTACATCACCATATTTAGCTTTCAATCCTTTTGTAAGAGTCCTTTTATTTAATTTATTATCATTTAGTTATGTCTTTTTCATGACTCTACTATTTATATCTTTCATTATTTATAAATGGTCTAACAAAAAACCAGTTGACATCATCAACAATAAATAAATATTAATTGAAATACCATATATTATAATATATGGTATTTTTTTTATCTCTTAAACTTGCAATTTTCATTATTTTGTTTCATCATTTGTCTTAATTTCAAGTACAATTTAAGTGTAGATGTATATTATCAAATAACACTAAATTAATTATATTTAGTAACACAATAAAGATATAATACATTTAATCAAAAACAAACTAATATAAATAAAATAAGGAGTATTACAATGTTAACGAATGTGTACGACCCCCTAAAAGGTAAACAATTCCAAATACTTGACGAAAATGGCAACCTTGTTCAACCTGAATTAGAACCAAAATTATCTAAAGATGTTTTATTAAAAATGTATAAAACAATGGTTTTAGGTAGACAAGCTGATTTAGCAGCCTTAAAATATCAACGCCAGGGACGTATGGGAAACTATTTACTTAACTCAGGGCAAGAAGCATCTCAAGTAGGTGTCGCTGCTGCCTTAGAACCCCAAGATTGGGTATCACCTTATTATCGTGATGCAGGAATTTTTCTTTACCGTGGAGTTTCTTTAGAACAATTTTATCTTTACTGGTATGGCAATGAAAAAGGCTCTCAACTAGACCCTAAGTTGCGTATTTTACCAGCTAACATTATTATTGGCTCTAGTGTTAATTTAGGAGCAGGACTTGCCTTAGCAAGCAAAATGCAAAATAAAAAAGAAGTAACTATTGCAACTATTGGAGACGGAGGAACCGCACACGAAGAGTTTAATGCAGGTCTTAACTATGCTGCTGTTTTTGGAGTACCATTAGTAGTATTTATTCAAAATAACCAGTATTCTATTTCTAATCCTCGTAACAAAGTATCCAAAGCTAAAACTTTAGCTCAAAAATGTTATGCTTGTGGAATTCCTGGCATGCAAGTAGACGGCAACGACATTTTAGCTGTTTATGTAGCAGCCCAAGAAGCCTTTAACGAAGCGCGCAAAGGAAAAGGACCTACTTTAATTGAAAATGTTTCTTATCGTCTAGAAGCACACTCCACTAATGATAATGCTTCTGTTTACCGTAGCAAAGAAGAAGAATTAGAGTGGCGCAAAAAAGACCCAATTGTACGTTTTCAAAAATACTTGATGAATAAAGGTTATCTAACTCAAAAACAAGTAGAACAATTTGAAAAAGAAGCCCAAGAAGAAGTTGTTTTAGCACACCAAAAAGTAGAACAAACAGGCAACAACATCGATATTAAAGATATTTTTGCATACACTTATGAAAAAATGACTCCTCAATTAGAAGAACAATACGAAGAATGCAAAGCTTTTTTCAACACAAAGGAAGGTAAATAATAATGGCTTCAATGACATTACTAGATGCAATTAATCAAACTTTAGATAGCAAGTTAGCAAAAGATCCTCGAGTAGTTCTTTTTGGACAAGATGTAGGAAAATTAGGCGGCGTTTTCCGCGTAACTAAAGGCCTACAAGACAAACACGGAGAAACTCGCGTTTTTAATGCCCCTATTGCTGAATCTTCTATTATCGGAAGTGCTATCGGACTTGCCATTAACGGCATGCGACCAGTTGCAGAAATCCAATTTGATGGTTTTATTTTTGTAGGACTAGAAGACCTATTTGCCCACGCAGCCCGTTTGCGTAACCGTAGTCGTGGTAATTACACAGTACCTATGGTAGTAAGAGTCCCAGTTGGTGGAGGGGTAAAATCCTTAGAACATCACTCCGAATCATTAGAAGTAATTTTAGGCTCTGTTCCTGGTCTTAAAGTAGTTATTCCATCTAATCCTTACGACGCTAAAGGTTTATTAATGGCTGCTATTAACGACCCTGATCCAGTAGTCTACATGGAACCTAAAAGAATTTATCGTGGTTTCCGTCAAGAAGTTCCCGAAACAGATTACGAAGTCCAAATCGGTAAAGCCAAAGTCGTTCAAGAAGGCACAGACATTACAGTTGTAGCTTGGGGAGCAATGGTACCAGAAACACTATTAGCCCTTAAACAACTTGATCCTAATGTTTCCGTAGAACTAATTGATTTAAGAACTATTAATCCTATTGACAGAGAAACTGTAATTACATCTGTTAAAAAAACTGGACGCTTTTTAGTAGTTCATGAAGCATGTAAAACTTATGGACCTGCAGGAGAATTAATGGCTTTAGTTAACGAACAAGCTTTCTTATACCTAGATGCAGCTCCTGCCAGAGTTACTGGAAATGATATCATAATGCCTTTAGCCAAAGCAGAACATTATCAGTTTTTAAGCCCTGAAAAAATAGCTGATGCTATTAAAAAAGTGGTTTGCGAATAAGATAACAAAAAGATATAAGGATATAAAAATATGTTTGAATTTAAATTTGCTGATGTCGGCGAAGGCATTCATGAAGGTACAATTACAAGATGGTTTTTTAAAGTGGGCGACCAAGTAAAAGAAGGTGATGTTTTAGTTAAAGTTGAAACTGACAAATTAGACGTTGAACTAACTTCTCCTGTAGCAGGAAAAATCTTAAAAAGAGACCTTAATGAAGGTGAAGTTATTTGCGTAGGAGATACTATCGTTTTAATCCAAGAATCAGGTGACACTGATGCAGATGTTAAAAAGTTTTCTTCTCAAAACCCTAATGAAACTGCTGCTACAGAAAAAAACGACACCCAACAAGCACAAACATCCGCACAAACCTCTTTACCACCTCAAAAAGTACTTGCTACTCCATTAGTAAAAAGTCTAGCCAAAGAACTAGGACTTGACCTTTCAACCATTAAAGGAACAGGTGTAAATGGAAAAATCTTAAAAGTAGATGTACAAAACGCAACTAACCCTTTACAAACTCAACCCCAACCAAAAACCCCTTTTGTCCAAGAACAACCAACCCCCACCCCAACTTTTGCCACATCTAGCCAAGAAACAGAAGTAGTAAAAATTTCTCGCCTCAGAAAAGCCATCGCCCAAAAAATGGTTCTTTCCAAAGGAAAAATCCCAGAAACTACTCTAATGGACGAAGTAAACATTACTGCTTTAGTAACACTACGCAAACAAGCCAAAGATCAAGCACAATCCCAAGGAATCAAATTAACTTTTATGGCTTTTATCATGAAAGCAGTAGCGATTGCCTTACAAGAATTCCCAGTATTTAACGCTAGTTATGATGACGTTAAAGAAGAAGTTACTTACAAAAAATTCATTAATTTAGGAGTAGCAGTTGATACCAAAGACGGTCTAATCGTTCCTAACATCAAAGATGCTAACAAATTAACTCTTTTAGAAATGGCACAACAATTACAACAAGTAGCCAAAGCCACTACCGAAAGAAAAGTAGAATTAAATCAGCTTCAAAACGGAACTTTTACTATCACTAATTTTGGTTCTATCGATATTACTTACGGCACTCCAGTTATTAATTACCCTGAATTAGCTATTTTAGGAGTAGGAAAAATCACCAAAAAACCTGTAGTTGAAAACAGTCAAATTGTAATTGCAGACATGCTTCCTCTTTCCTTAGCAATTGACCACCGTATTATTGATGGTGCTGATGGCGGTAGATTTTTAAAACGCGTTAAAGAATTGCTAAATACTCCTACTTTATTGCTTTTATCCTAACAGAAAGACCAAGGGCAAATTATGAAAAATTATGATGTTTTAGTGGTTGGTGGAGGTCCTGGTGGATACGTTGCTGCCATTAAAGCTGCTCAAATGGGTGCTAAAGTTGCTTTAGTAGAAAAACATAAATTAGGTGGTATTTGTCTTAATTATGGCTGTATTCCTACCAAAGCTTATTTAAAAAGTGCCAAAATGTATAAAGATATCAAACGTTGTGATGATTTTGGAATTAAAGTTCAAAACGGCGTTTCTTTTGATTGGTCCTCCATTTTATCACGCAAAAATAAAATTGTTGCTCAACTTACTACAGGTATATCTTTTCTCCTGAAAAAAAATAAAATTGATTTTTACCATGGTTTTGCAAGTGTTCTTTCTCCTTGCGAAGTCCAAGTAGACACTAACTTATTGCACACCCAAAAATTAATTATTGCAACAGGCAGTACCGCTTTTGTTCCTCCTATTCCAGGTGCCCAAGAAGCTTATCAAAAAGGCATTCTTAAAACTAGTAAAGAATTACTACAACTAGAAAGCTATCCTTCCAAAGTTACTGTTGTAGGAGGCGGTGTTATTGGAGTAGAATTTGCAACTATTTTTAATTCTTTTGGTAGCGAAGTGAGTATTTTAGAAAGACAAGACACTATTCTAAATGGTATGGATAGGGACGTTGTTGTTGCATACACTAAAAAACTTCAAGCAGACGGCATCCAAATTTTGACTCAAGTAGAAGTAACTAAAATTAATGACAATCAAACTACCTACACTCAAAAAGGCAATGCCAAAACAATTACTTCGGATGTTATTTTAATGGCTGTAGGCACCAAAGCCAATCTTGCAGGCTTAGAAAAATTAAATTTAGCCCTCAACCGCAATAGCGTCCAAACTGATAATTTTTGTCAAACTTCAATTCCTGGAGTATATGCTATTGGTGATGTAAACGGCAAACACATGTTAGCTCACGTGGCAAGTCATGAAGGTATTGTAGCTGTGACTCACGCTTTAGAACAAAAAGCACATTCCATTAATTATGACCGTGTTCCTGCTTGTATTTATGGTTTTCCTGAAATTGCTTCTATTGGCATGACCGAACAACAAGCCAAAGAAAAACAAATGGATTATAAAGTTTCTAAAATATCTCTGGGAGCTGTTGGCAAATCTTTAGCTGATGGCGAAAAAGAAGGTTTTGCTAAATTAATTGTTTGCAAAAAACATTTAGAAATTTTAGGAATGCATATTTATGCTTACAATGCTACTGAATTAATTAGTGAAATGGCTGTAGGAATGGAACTTGAAGGAACTGCTTATGAACTATCTCAAGCAATTCATCCTCATCCTACCTTATCAGAACTTACTTTTGAAGCTCTTTTAGGAGCCGTTGACAAACCAATTCATGCATAATTATTATTTGATCTTTTAACAAAAAAAGAACCTTTAATAGGTTCTTTTTCCTTAAATGGGTGATGCAATTATGAAAACTCAAAAAAAGAAAAAGAAAACGAAGCGAAATAAAACAACAAAACTAAAATAAAGATAAAGCACAACATTAAATATTAAATCCTCAAATATTTTTGAATAAAAGGAGATGATAAATGATTACTAAATATACCATTAGAAAAGTTTTATTTTTTATCTTATTATTTGCAGATTTTACCATAGCTTTTCTCGAAAAAGCCAAAATATTTACAATCACAAATAAATATTGGGCATTAAGTTTACCTTTTATTTATTTGTTGCCATTTTTGACTCTTTCTGGCATTCCTTTTTATATTGGATTTAAATGATCCCAAGGTAAAGAATTTGTTTAATAAAGACCCTAACAAGAGGGAAACACTTCAAAATATTGATTTTGGTGAATCTATTAGGCCAGATTTTAAAGCATGCATGTATGATGGCAATATAGGTTTTAATTCTAAAGAGAAAAAAACTAAAATAGTTTGTTGCTCTTTTGTTTTAGTTGTTATACTAATGATTTTAGCACTATTTTTTAGTGTGGAATTAAAAAAAGAAACATTGGCAAAATTTTTATTTTATATTTCTTTAACTTATTTTATTTGTTTTTATATCTATTTTACTTTATATTCATATAGTGTTTTATGGTTTTTATATGTTAAATTTTTTAAATGGTTAGGTTTTGCTTATTTTGAAAAAGATTTTATCAAAACTATCAAAAAACATAATTTATTTGCTATTAGTATTTTTTATTATGAAAACCAAAAAAGAATAAGAAAAATAAAGATTAAAAGCCCAACATTTATTAAATAAATTTTTGTTTTGCTTTCTTATGTATCTAATTATAAATTATTATTACTTTTAACCTTGCAAAATAATTTACCCTATGAAATTAACAAATCTAAAATCACTTCTTTAATCTTTTATATTTACCATTTTTTAAAACTTATAAATAACAACAAAATAACCATTTTCCAACCCCTTAAAATCAAAAAAAGGAATACATTAAAATGTTAATAGACACTCACGCTCATCTCAATCTTAAAACATATAAAAATAAATTAGATGATGTTTTTCAAAAAGCTTGGAATAATGAAGTCAAAAAAATGATTGTTATAGGCATGGATGAAAAAACTAACCAAAAAGCATATGAAATCGCTAATAAATATAAAGAAGTAATGGTAGCTTTTGGGATTCATCCTTGTTCTGATTTTTCCCAAGAAACGCCCGAAAGCATCATCAAATACCTCAATCATCCGCAAACAGTTGCTATAGGAGAAATTGGCCTTGATCTTCATCACAGACAAGATAATTTAGCTGTCCAAAAAAAGTTTTTTCAAGCCCAAGTTAAAATTGCTATCCAATATAACTTACCTATTATTATTCATGCACGCAAATCTTTTGAAGAAATTTATCAACTTTTACTACCTTATCGCAATCAAGTTAGAGGAGTTTTTCATTGTTTAGTTTTTAGTTTAGAAGAAGCCAAAAAAGCTTTGGAACTAGGTTTTTACATTGGAATTGGAGGAGTTGTTACTTATCCTCATGCCCAAGTTGCCCACGAAATTGCAAAAACTATTCCCCTAGATAAAATTTTATTAGAAACTGATTGTCCTTATTTAACTCCTTATCCGTTTCAAAATGAAACCAATGAGCCTTATCATATCAAATTAATTGCCCAAAAAATTGCTCAATTAAGAAATATTTCTTTGCAATGTGTTGCTACTCAAACAAGCAATAATGTAGCTAAGTTGTTTTTAAATAAAAATTCTTTTTAATCTTTTTGGCATATCAAAAAAATATTTGAAATATAGAATAATTCAAAATCACACCCAAAAAACATCCCTTATATAATAAAAAAATCAACTCCGCTTATACGAAGTTGATTTTGCTTTTTTCTTCTTCATCAGTTTGGCGAAAACTATCTACATCTAACCAAACTTCAGAAACAGTACCACATTTACTTTGCTTAACTTTTCCTTCTAACACTTTAATAACTTGTCCGGGTTGCAAAAAAAACTCAGGATTATCAGCGTCAATATGAGTAAAATTCATAAGAACTTCATCATATTTTTGTTTACAATTATCAGTTCCTACACAAACATTAGTAGCAAACCATTGTCTTTTTGAACTACCATTTTGTTTTAAATATCTAACTTTTACTTCTAAATAAAAATTTTTAACGATTGCTTGTTGCATGCATTCCATTTTCTAACGCTTCCTTTTACAATTTTTTGTTGATAAAATCGTTACTTTTCAAGTTTAATTCATTACTTAAAAACTTAAAATAATGAAATTATCTCCTAATATGATAAAATAATATTGAACTGTTTAATGTAGTTTTTTTATTTAACATTTCATTTACTATTATAGCAAATTATTATAAATTTTATTTTGATAAAAAAATATTTGTAATAAATTTATCATTAATTTGTTCTAAATTATCTTTTTGTTTCTATAATTATTTGTCAACCAATCTTTTGATATCATTATTTGCCTCTTTATTTTTTTTATTTTTGCCACATTTTTGCCAAGACTTATTAATTGCAACTTGAAAATTATTTTGATAATGCTTTTTCTGAAATTTCTTTTAATTGCAAATGCTTTGAAATTTTAACTCAAAAAGGCTAGAAGATAATTATTATCAAAGTAATTTATTATGATGGATTATAATTTTTCAACACTTCACAAAAGAAACAATCAAATTATGATTTAGCCTTATTTTTATTTTTTGCCTCTATATTTCGATTTGGTAAAAATAAAATACTTTTTAATGAACCCCAAACTTAAAAAACCTCAAACGTTTTATTTACCAACAAAACAATTTAATCTAAAAAACAAAAACAAAATTAAATTTCAAAAAAAATACACAAAAGAAAGGAGCTTTTTTATGATTAAAATAGCAATAGATTCCATGGGAGGCGATTTTGCCCCATTAGAAATTGTCAAAGGAACCTTGCTTGCCTTAAATAAAAATAAAGAACTTCATGTCGTTTTATATGGCAATCAAAAATTAATAACTCCACTTATTGAAAAAACTTCTTTTTTTGGCAACAACCAAATTACTATCAAACACACCCCTTATTTTTCAAAATCAGCCGACAAAAATATAAGAGACCAATTAAAAGCCACTCCCAACGCTTCTTTATTTTTAGCGCTTGAAGCAGCCAAACAAGATGAGGTTCAAGGAGTAGTTTCGGCAGGCGCTACCCAAACTTTGGTCTTAGCAAGTCATCTTATTCTTAAAAAAATGCCTTTAATGCAAAGAATTGCCATTGCCCCTATGTTTAATTCCTTTGATAATCGCACAAGAATTTTGTTAGATGCAGGCGCTAACACCGAACTAAAACCCCAGCATTTGCACACTTTTGCAAATTATGCCACCATTATTGCCAAAGAAATTTTAGAAATTCCAAATCCCCAAATAAAACTACTTAACATCGGAACAGAGCCTACCAAAGGAAGAGCTTTGGAACTTGAAACTTACCAACTTTTATCCCAAGACTCCAATCTTAATTTTGGCGGTAACGAAGAACCTCAAAACCTTCTTACTACTTCAGCAGACATTTTATTAAGTGATGGATTTACTGCCAACATCGCCTTAAAAACTTATGAAGGCACAATGCTTAATTTCATGAACCACTTAAAAACTATCCTTACTAAAAATCTTATCAAAAAAATGGCCACTAAAACTTTATTTCAAAAACCACTACAACAATTAAAAAACCAACTAGACCCACGCCAAATTGGAGGAGCTATGCTTTTAGGACTTAACAAAATTGTCATTAAAGCTCACGGTTCTTCCCAAGCTTACGCTTTTTGCCAAGCTATTTTACAAGCTCAAAAACTAATTAAAGCCCAAGTAAATCAAAAAATTGCTCATTCCTTAGAAAGTTCAAAAAAACAAAGAAACCCAAAGTAAACAAGCATCAACAACAAACACAGCTCCCAAAACCTCTGAAACTCCCAAAAATTCTGAAACCACCAAAGAAAGCAATTCCTATGAAAAACATCCAAACTCTTTTTCAAACCCTCAATATCACTCCCCAAAACCTTGCCCTTTACAAACAAGCTCTTACCCACAGCTCTTATTCTAACGAACAAAACCCACCCCAAGAAGACAACGAAAGACTTGAATTTTTAGGAGATGCCATCGTAGGCTTACTTATGGCTGACTATCTTTATTCCCAATCCAAAGAAGACGAAGGCATTATGACTAAAAAAAGAGCTCAAGCGGTGTGTGGAAGGTCACTTATCATCTACGCTCAAAACATTGAATTGCAAAATTATCTTCTTTTAGGCAAAGGAGAAAAAAACAAAGATTTTAATGCTAAAAGTATTATGGCAGATACTTTTGAAGCCTTATTTGGTGCTATTTATCTTGATTTAGGATATTTGACAGCCAAAAAAGTTTTTCATAATATTGTCTTACCTCACTTAGCAAAAACTATCTATATTATTGATTTTAAAACTCAATTACAAGAAATAGTTCAGTCAGAAAAAAAAACTATCCAATATAAAATAGTCCAAGAGCAAGGATTTGCTCATTCTAAAAATTTTGTAGCAGAAGTTTATTTAGAAAAAAATCTTTTAGGAACAGGTGAAGGCAACACTAAAAAAGCCGCTGAGCAAAAAGCAGCCCAACAAGCATTATCCAAAGTTGCCAAACCCAAAGACCTACTCAACAACAAAGGCGGCAAAGAAAAGGAGCTTCAATAATAATATGGTTATGTTTCAAAAACTTTACGAAGATGGTTTTTTACAAGTAGAAAAAATGTTAATTCAAGAATACCAAAAATTAGGATTAACCTACCCTGAACTAACTATTTTGCTATTCTTACTAGATTTTTCCAAAAAACGCGTCTTTTCGTCCAACGCCTTAGCCAAAAAAGCAGGAATCACTAAAAAAGAAGTAGAACATATTTTAGAACAATTAATGTCAAAGAATTTTTTTGACCTTTCCCAAGAAACTAAAAACCATAAAATTATTGAAGTTTTTTCACTACACCCCACTTTTGCCAAGCTAGAAAAAATCTATCAAGACCAAATTCGCGAATCCAAACGCCAAAACCAACTTACCTTAATCCAACAAACTATTGAATATTTAGAACACAACAAAGGACAAACTCTTACATCTAACGAATTAGATTTAGTTAGAAATTGGTATCAAGACCAAGAATTTAGCCATGAAGAAATTAAAAACACAATTGAAGAAGCTCTTTGTGTTAAAAAAACCTCTGTTTTTTACATCAACACTTTGCTTGGCAAAAAGAAATTTTTGACAGTTATACCCGATGAAAAAGCAGACAAAGCCTTAGCAAAACTTTTTAAAAAAATAAAATAACACTCAGTTTGGGCAAACAAAAAGTCAAGCTTACTCTTTTTATGTGTTATAATTACTTATGTAATTATTTTTTTAGTATTTCAATTATTTTATTTATGAAAAATAACTAGTAAAGGAATTAAAAAAATGAAATTTTTAGCAACTAAACGAGGAAAAATCATTACTGGCATTATTTTTATTACTGTTACTCTTTATGTAGGTTTAGGTTTTTATATTTCTTTTAATCCTGTTAACTGGCTTTCTCCTAAAAAAGTTTGGGCAAAACAAGCAGTTCAAAATTTGTATAATTCAATTGAAAAGTTAACAAAAGAAGAAAATAAAGGCAATGTTAATTCCAAACTTGCCAGCATTAAAACTAATTTAGAAGCAGTAAATAAACACGTAATTGAATATTATAAAGAATCAACTAGCAATGAATACAAAGTAGTAAAAGAACTATACGAAAAAATTGTTAAAGCAAAAGACGGTGCTTATGATGATTTAAAAAAAAACGATAATAAAGCAGATGATGCAATTTTTTCAAATATAAAAACATTATTTAAAAACGATAATGCCAAAAACCTCCAAGAAAAAGTTAATAATTTAACCAAATAAAAACACCCTTAATAAGGGTGTTTTTTATTATGCATATAAAAAAAACTACCTTATTAAGGTAGTTTTTTTCATTTATAAATTATTTATTTTTTTGATTTAATAAAGACGCTTCAACAAACCCTTTAAATAAAGGATGTGGTTTTAATGGTCTTGACAAAAACTCAGGATGAAATTGTACTGCAATAAACCAAGGATGGCTTTTTAACTCAACAATTTCACAAAGCTTTTGTTCTTGATTTATTCCAGAAACAACAAAATCATTATTTTTTTCAAATAAAGCAACATAATGAGGATTCATCTCAAAACGATGACGATGTCTTTCATAAATTATTTCTTGATTATAAATAGCTTTACTTTTGGTGTTGGCTTTAAGATGGCACGGATAAGAACCTAATCGCAGGGTTCCTCCTAAATTGCTGTCAACTATTTTTTTAGTAATTACAGGATGCGGCGTCTTTTCGTCAACTTCCAAAGAATTGGCACCTTGTAAATGTAGCACATTGCGGGCATATTCAATAACTGCTAACTGCATACCTAGACAAATCCCAAAGAAAGGAATATTGTTAGTTCTTGCATAATTAATGGCTAAAATTTTGCCTTCAATAGCGCGATTGCCAAAACCATAAGGAACTAAAATACCATCATAGTCTTCAAGCAAAGAAGAAATATTGTCTGGCGTTACTTTTTCAGCATCTATCCATTTAATTTCCAGTTTACAATTATATTGATAAGAAGCATGTTTAAGAGCTTCTATGATTGATAAATAAGCATCATGTAAAACAATGTATTTACCCACTAGAGCAATGACTACTTTTTTTTCTAAATTTTGGATGCGTGTAATTAGTTGTTGCCAGGCTTGCAAATCGGCGTTTGAAAAATTAGTAAGTTTTAAATGTTGTAAAATAAAATCATCGATTCCTTGATGATGCAAGTTAAGAATCATTTGATATAAAATATCAACATCTAAGGCTTCAAAAATAGCTTGTGGATTGATGTCACATAAAGCAGCAATTTTATTTTTGGTTTCTTGGTTGATAGGAACTTCACTACGTAAGACCAAAATTTGAGGTTGTATTCCTAAAGCACGTAATTCTTTAACGCTGTGTTGGGTAGGTTTTGTTTTGATTTCTTGAGCTTTTTTTAAATAAGGAACTAAAGTGGTATGAAGATACAAAACATTGTGATAACCAAAATCAAAGCGCACTTGTCTGATGGCTTCTAAAAAAGGCGATGATTCAATGTCTCCTACGGTGCCTCCAATTTCTACAATAACAACATCTGATTTGTGAAAAAGAGCAGCATCAATTAGTTTGCGTTTGATTTCTTCAGTGATGTGTGGAATAACTTGAACGGTTTTACCTAAGTATTTGCCTTCGCGTTCTTTATTGATCACACTTTGATAAATTTGCCCTGCAGTGACATTTGACTTTTTGCTCATGTTTTCATCTAAAAATCTTTCATAATGACCCAAATCAAGATCAGTTTCAGCGCCATCATCAGTGACAAAGACCTCACCGTGTTGATAAGGGCTCATTGTTCCAGGATCAATATTAATATAAGGATCTAGTTTTTGAATACTTACTTTAAGACCTCTATTTTTTAAAATTTGCCCAATAGAAGCAGCAGTGATGCCTTTTCCTAGGCTTGAAACGACTCCTCCAGTAATAAAAATAAATTTGGTTTTTAAATCTTTTTTATTCAAGTTTTTGTACTTCGCTTTCTTTATGATTGGCTTGTGTGGTGCAATTGGAGTTTTGATTTGATTTTGATTGGGGTGTAATTGGTTCAGAGAAGGATTTATAAGTGATTGGATGGGGCTTTGTAGGAGTTATTTTTTTACCAATAACAGTTAAAATAGGGATTTGGGTTTCATATCTTTTTTGGGTGTGTTCTAAAATACGAGGATCAAATGAAACTATATTTTTTTTAACTAAGATAATAATAGTTGAACCTCCTGTATCAAAATAGCCTTTTTCTTGACCTTTTGAAAACGTTTGCAAAGGATGATTTTGGATTTTTCCTACCAATGTGGCTCCTACTTCTATTTGAACTATTTTACCAAAATTTTTGGTTTGTAAGATACTATATTCGCGAGTGTTTGTTTTAAACACATCAAAACTTTCAAAGGCAATGGGATTTACTATATGTAATTTTCCTTTGATTTTGCAAGGAAACATTTGAAAAAAACCTTCGTCTACAAAAAGATAACGGTGATAATCATGGGGTTCTAAGCGGAAAATAAGCAAATAGCCTTCCTCGTATTCTTGAGCTAATGTGGGATTTTGCAACAAATCAACTAAACTGTAATTGGTTTCTTTGATGCAATAGAGTGCTTTTTTGGTGATAGGATAAATACTTAATTTGGATTCACAAGGACTGATAAAAGCAAAGTTGTCTTGAGGAATAGCAAGTTCTTTGTATTTTCTTGTAAAAAAATCATTATAAGAACTAAATTTTTGTTTTTCAAATAAGTTTAAATCAATTTGGTGTTGTTCGATGATTTTCAAAGCGTATTGGCGTGACCAAGGAGAATAAAAATACAGATTAACTAACCAAGAAATAGGTTTAGTGATCAAAATTTTGAGAAGGCATCTTTTCCAAAAGTTTTTTTCTAAGTTTGTGTATAAAAATTTTTGCAGACGACTTGCTGGGTCTTGACAAATAATTTTTCCTTCTAAATTAACTATTTTCATATTGTAAATCGCTCACTTTGTAATTGCCATTGGTAACAAATATTTTAATAAGATTTTAAGCAACATAAATAGGATAAAATTTAGTGCTAATAATAAAATAATTGTTATTGTAGTTTTGGCTTTTGGCTTGGGGAAATGGATTTTTTTACAAAGAAATAAAAAAGTTAAAAGTAACATGCAGGCAAAATGAAACCAAAAAAAAGTAGGTCTTTGTTCGATAAATCCTAAACTTTTGAAATCCCAAGTTTTGCAAATAAACTTAGCTAAAAATAAAAAAGGAAATAAAATAACAGCTGCAGTTACGGGCAAACCTGTAAAATAAGAAGGGCTTTGAGAGTCGTATTTTTGGGTTTCAGCTAAAACATTATAATAAGCAAGTCTAATTAAGGCTGCCAAAAGATAAAAGCCCCAAACTAGCCAAACAAGTGCAAATAGCCAAAATTCTTCTTTTAGGGTTGAAGTTTCACCTTTGAAACTCAAAGAATAGTTAATAAAAATAGGAAGGACGCCAAAGCTTATTATATCGGCTAAAGAATCAATTTGAATGCCATAGCTTTTTTCTGTATGACTGCGATTTTTTTTGGTTCGGCTTACCACACCATCAAACATATCACAAACGCCTGATATTAATAGGCAGATTAAAGCAGAAGTGTATTTGCCGCAAGCACCAAAGCCAATGCCACAAAAACCACTCATTAAATTTAGGTAAGTTAAATAAGTTGTATAATTGTAAAAACCTAAAAACATATTATTTAATCTCGTTTTACTAATGTTTTTTCTTAAACCATTTTTGGTTGTTTAGAGTTGGGGGAAATAAAAAAGGAAAAATCCCTTATCCATCAAGAATAAAGGATATTAATGAACTTAAAAAACTTGATAATTATTGATTGGTTGTTTGTAAATGCAAATTGTAAAGTAGTAATTATTTTTCATAAAGATGTTCGTATTCTTCTTCTAATGGATCTTCATAATCATCTTTGTCTTCTAAAACAATATCATCTTCAATTTTGTCATCGTCTTTGTTTTGTTCTTCTGAAGGTTAGTCTTCTAAATCAAGCAAATCATCTTGTAGAGGGTCAGTTTGGACAGTGTCTTTGTCAGAAAGGAAATCCTCAAAATCTAATTCTTGTAAATTGGTATCTTCGTCTAGAGGTTCGTCGTTTGAAATTTGAGTTTTTTCAAAAAAATCTTTATCCCAAAAAAGTTTATTATTTTCTTTAATAATTAATTGATTGTCTTCACAAAAAACAAATTTTCCGCTCAAAGCGATGTCTAAATAAAGCTGATTAGCTACATTGGGGTTGTTATTTGGTATTTGGTGTTTTTGCAATGTTTGTTTTAATAAATCATAGACTGAAACAGGATTGTGATGTTTTTTCATAATGTCATAAGCAGTTTCCAAAAGTGATTTTGGAGTTTTGGTTTTTTTCATAAAATACCTCCTTTTAATGTAATAATGTTTGGGATTTGGGAAATAATGATAAGTGATAAAATAAAAAGAAAAGAAAGGAAAAGAAAAGGGCTAAATAAAATAAAGAAATGCAAAATATGGGGGGGTAAAAATTTTAGAATTCTATCAAATCTCCAGATGCTTTTTGCATGAGTTCTTTGGATTTTCTTTCTAACTTTTTTAAAGCAGCATTAAAAGCCAACAAAACGCTTTCTTGGAGAATTGCTTTGCTGTGAATTTGAGAAATAATAACATCTACGACTTTTTTGGTGCCTTGTAAAACAATTTCTACATCCCCTGCTTTGCCAATAAATTCTTGTAATTCTAATTGTTGTTGAGCGTTTTCAATTGCTTCTTGCATTTTTTTTAATTTTTCAAACATATTAGATTGTGTTTTCATAATTTTTTGCTCCTAGTTAATTATTTCTACTATATCTTTACCAAAAAAATCATAAGCTAGTTGGATAATAGCAGGCTTGGTTGGTTGGGTCGCTTTGATTTGATATAAGTCAAGATCAAAATTGCAAGTAGCTTTGAATTTTGCAATTGATGCCTGGTTTGGCTGAGGATGATTTTTGTTGTAAAAAGTTTCTAAGGCTTGCCAATCTTGTTTTAAAAAAGCAATGTAGTCTATAATTGCAAAAGTGTCGTTATTCAAAATTTCTAAAGCTTTTTGTTTGATGTTTTTTTGTAAAACAAGTTCAAAGGCATCTTCATCTTCAAAAACTAAAATCATTTTTTGGGATTGACTCAAAGCAACTATTTTTCCTCTATCCAAAATTTCGGCTACACTTTTATAATAACTGTGAGTAGAATAGCGATTTTTTAAATTTGTCCAAAAATTTGTTATTGTGTTTTTGGTTGGCTCGTCTTGATTAGATAAAATATTAATTGCAAATGATATCAAATTACAAAGAGAAGAATTGGAAAAATAAGGGTGTTTTTTTGTTGGGGATTTGGTTTCTTGTGAGTTTTGGGAAGGCAAGTTATTTTGTTGAGTCAATTCGGAGGTAGTAGAATTGTTAGGTGTTTTTTGTGAAAAATTATTTTGAGACTGTAAATCTTGGACTGGATGCAGATATTCTGTTTTTGGTGGCTTTGGTGGTTTTTCGTTTGCTATTGACGCAAGTTTAGTTGGTTTGATTTTTTCTGTTTTGTCAAAGGTTTTTTTTTCTGTATTGTTTTGGGTAAGCTTTGTTGGTTCATAATTTTCTTTGGCATTTGTTTCATCTAATGCAAGTGATGCTTGCTCATTATTGTAAATATTTGTTTTATTTGTTACAAATTGTTGAGTTTCTTGTAAATTGGCTTGAAATTGAAAAGAATGTAGAGAGCATATTTGCAAAAAGGCAATTTCTACCAAAGATTTTTTTTGATCGCTTTTTTTGAGGTCTTGCTGTAATTTAATTAAGATTCTTAAAAAATGATCAATGTGGTTTGTTTCTTCAAGCAATAATATTTTTTGGTCTTGGGAAAGTGGCGATGTTTTGGAATCTTTTTTATTTTTGGCATTCCAAATTAAATAATCTTTGATAGCATCAATTAAATCTAAAATTAAAAGGTCGATGTTTTTGCCTGAATCAATTGCTTTGTGCAAAAGTTGCAATGCTTTGATCGCTTCTTTTTTTAGTAGATTTTGGAACAATTTTTTGATAATGCTGGCAGACACCGTACCTTTAATATTTGCAACATCTTCTGAAGTAATCAAATTATTTTGATAAGCGCTTACCTGATCTAACAAACTAAGGGCGTTTCGCATTCCACCTTCCGAATGGCAAGCAATGCTTTTGATGGCATCTTCAGTGATAAACATATTTTCCAAAGCAGCAATTTTGGTTAATTGTGCAGTGATGTTTTTGAGGTTCAAATTTTCAAAGGCAAAACTTTGGGCGCGCGAAAAAATGGTGTCAGGGATTTTATAAATTTCGGTAGTAATCAAGATGAAAACTACATGTTCGGGCGGTTCTTCTAAAATTTTTAACAAAGCGTTAAAAGCGTTTGGTGTAAGGACGTGAACTTCGTCAATAATATAGACTTTGTATTTGCCTGTGTGAGCTTTGTATTGGGCTTTATCCTGTAATTCTCTGATTTCGTCAACCCCATTATAAGAAGCGCCATCAATTTCTGTGATGTCTGTGTTTGCTTTGGTAAAGTTTTGGCAATAATGACAAGAACAACACACATCTCCTTGATTGGGCAACAAGCAATTAATGGCTTTGGCAAAAATTTTGGCTAAAGTAGTTTTTCCAGTGCCTTTGTTGCCGCTAAAAAGATAACAATGATTAATTTTTTGGTATCTGATGGAATTTTTTAAAGTTTGGATAATAATTTCTTGACCGACAACATCTGCAAAAGTTTGTGGTCTGTATTTTCTGTATAAAACTAAATAAGACACTAAAAACTCCTTTGATTAAATTATGCCCAAACTACAACAATAAATCTAGATAAATTAGAACATAAATAATTTTTATATACAAAAAAATCTCCTAAATATTATAACATAATATTAGATGAAAATAGAAGTTTATTTTGCAAATTTGCAAATGAATTATTTGTTTATTGTAATTAAAAATATTGATCTATTCTATGGTTAGAATACGATTAGATTGAATTAACTTTACATTTATTATTTTTGTATTTTTTTCCCTTTGCGTCATAATAAATAAGAGTTCCATCTTTCAATTCTTTTTTATGCATTTTGCCATTCTTTTTATAAAATTCTATTTGCCCATTTTTGCGGTTTATTTTTTCTATTGTCTCGCATTTTTTGAAAAATACTTTGTCGCCATTTTTATTTTCTATATCGCCATTGTTTTGAACAAAATATTTTTCACCATTTTGAGTATATATTTTTTCTATTTCTTTGGTTTTGCTAAAAACAATATACTCGATAACTGATTAAAATTATAAAAGCTATTTGTCTATAAATAAAATAATTAACATAATAAATAATAATCTAAAATAAACTAAATTGCTTATGACTTTATTATAACCCAAAAAATATCAAAATAATAATTTATAATCGTTTTAAAATAAAATTAATTCCCACCCATAAAGAAAAAATAAAAGCCAAAAAGACATAAAAAGTGGTTAAAATAACGAATTATATTGTTGTTTTGTTTTTTTTGATAAAATATAGTTAATAACGTTTATCAAGCGACGTTTAAATATTAAATATAAATCAACGACCTAATATACAAAAGACAAATTATCTAATTATTTTTTTTCATTTTAAATATTTTCTAAAATAGTTAATGAGAGTGGAGAATTAACAAATATGTGTTTAAATAATAAAAAACAAAAAAATAAAAAGGAAGAGGCAATATTAAGAAAAAGCATTATTAACAAATTAAAAAAATGGGTTATGCAGAAGTTAGCATCAAAACACAAGAAAAATTAGAGGATAATTTTAAAAGACAATTTATAGAATATAACAGTAGGTATGGTCCTGACACTTCTTTTCAAGAGAAGGGGAAGGAGGAGCTGAATGAATACTGGTTTTCTACAATTAATAGTGAATTGCTTACCAATGAAAAAATGGATGTTATCGACATTTATAAATATTTAAGAAAAGAAATAAAAATTCCAAAAAAAGACAAAAAAGACTATTTTTATTTTAATTTTTTTAATAAAAAAATTGGTGTAAAAATATTTTTCAAGTAGCACAAAACGTTCCTGCTCAAAATTCATATAAAAACGAGTCAAAATCAGCTGAGTATGATATAGTAATATTAATTAATGGCATACCACTGGTATTAATAGAATTAAAAAAAAGAAGTTTGGATAAAGGGCTTGACAAAGCTTTTAAACAAGTAGAAGACTATGAACTGTTCCGTTTTTTTAGACACTTTTTTATTTCAAAATTACTCTTTAAGACTTAAAATTAAATAGATAATTTCATATCTTTTCAAACTAACAAATAATTTCATTAAACTTAAAAAGTGTCTAATGTTTTTTCATAATTTGCTAGTTTCAAAAGATATTTTTTTTAAATATTTTATCCCTACACTATATATATAGGCCGAAAAAACGAAAAACTCACCTATAAAACGACATGGATTAAATTTTTTACGAGATTATGCGGAGTTTTTGATTTTAGGTCGGTTATGCCAGATAATAACAGGGTTAAAGGGCAAATTGCTTACCATAAACACTAGCGAATTTGATGGGAAGAGACAAAAAAACCAAAAAAAGTAGTCAAAAAACGATCAAAAAAATCTCCCTCAAAAATAAAAAAAAGACCCCTCAAATGAGGGGTCTAAATTAGATTAAAAAAATGATTCGTTTAAATTTATGCAAAAATTGGAAAAAATAAAAGTGAGTGTTTTCCTAGGGTTTTGAGGACTGCTTTTTCATTAAATTAAATTTAAGGGGTGTCTAAATCAATCCTAGAATAACCCTAATTGGATTTAAATCGATGCGAGAGGGGCAAAATAATGCGTTTAAGATGAATCCCTTAACTGTGAGTAGTGTAATTAACAATTATACAATCATCCAAAATATAATTTTATTTTTTTCTTTTTTTTAATGTTATTTGAGATAACTTTTGAGCGGTCTTAATCAACAACTACTCTAATTCTTCAGGTTTAGTTGGTGGCGGGGTAGTGTTATAAAAAGATGTAAATACATTATTATACCATGTACATGTATATCCGTTCACTTTACAACTTGAAAAACCCCACGAACTGGAATAAATATATTGACATGATCTTCCTTTTTCATCATAAATGTATCGATCTGAAGAACCAAACTTATTTATTATGTTTGTTTTCGAATAACATTCTCCAGCACGAATGCAACATTGGGTTAGCCAATCTACATATTTTCCTTGATAATCTTTATTTATTTTTCTTAATGGTTCTAAATTGGTGCAGATAATATAATAAATTTTTGTTTCAGTTTCAAAGGTATGTTTTAACGTTTTATCTTTGCAAAATGTTTCTATTTTTTTTTGGCACCCAGTTGCTGAAACCCATGTAGATTGATCGCTGGTTTCCTCCATTAATTTGGAAGTACCTTCATAATTATATAAATTATTATCTCTTTTCCATTGGAGTATAGCGTCATGAGGTTTTAAGGAGTCTGGGAGTTTAATATTAATTACTTTTTTTTGGGTGTTAAAAGTGAAAAGATAAACATTTTTAGCACCATTTGATAATTTCAGCAAATCTTCAATGGTATAAGTTTGGGGATTGTTTAAATTTTGCCCTCGTTGATGCTTGGGGTTTATAGGTAATATTCTTATTCCATCATCAAAATACATAGCCTCAATTTTTAAACCATTCCAATCATCTGATGGCAAAGGCGCTACCAAGTCCGTATCAGGGGTTATGTTATAACAACCTAATTTGATTAATTTTTGTTTTTGAATGATTTTTTCTTCGATTAAATATTTTTCCAGCACTTCTACTTTATTTTGGTCTGCAAATATGTCAATTTTTTTAACCTCAATATTGACATGTTCTTTTTGTCGGGTTTGGGTAGCATCCCAAAAGACAAAAATTTCTTCGATGTCGTATTCATATTTTAAGAGATCTTCTAAAGTGTATTTATTATCAAAAGAAGGATATCTGATGTCAAAAGGATTGGTTAATGTGGGTTTTAAATAAACTTCTAATAAGCCTACAGGCGGTTCTTTGATTCTGCAGATAGAAGCTTTGGCATCAAAATATTTTAAAATTTCAGGAATACTTTCTTTGGATAAAACGCTGATATCATACCTTTTCATTTTAGGTTGGAAGGTTAACCATTCTTGTTTAAGGGTTTCGGTATCAGCTAGTTTTATAGTTGATTTAGTTCGGTAATGAAAATAAGAATGAGCATAGGTGAAAGGAAAAAAGTTAAAAATCAAAATAAATATAATGCTGATAAAAAATTTTAATAAATTATTTTTTTTATTTTTTATGATAATTAATTCCTCCTATTATATTTGTTTTTTTACTTCGCTCAGATATGGTAAATAAAAAAACCTTTAAAAGGGTTTTTAATTAATGGTAATTTGATATTATGCAATGATTTCGTATAGGTCTTCTTTAGGTAAGATGCGAGAAATTACACCTTTGGTTCCGTGGCGTATAGTTGTTTTCCGTCTTCTGTTAAATTATAAGCTTCACTTTCAAGATTCTCTTTCAGTTTATTAGCTCTAGATAACATACCTTCATACATTTTTTCTTTTGATTCTAATTTTCCGATTTCAAGTTTAACATCACTGATTTTTTGTATTATGTCTAATCTTTCTTTTTTTAATTTATCGTGGTTTTCTTGCAAACGTTTTTTATCATCTTTATTAGTTGTTTGTTTTAATTGTTCTTCTGTTTGGTTAATTTCTTTATCTTTATCTTCTTTGTCTTTTTCTAATTTTTGTAATTTACCTTTTAAAAAGTGATATTTCCTGTTGTATTTTTTAATTCGTTTTGGATATTTTTAATTTTAGATTCGTTTTCATCTAAGTATTTTTTAATTTTAGCTTTTTGTTCTTGTGGATTTCTTGAGATTTATAAAGTTCCTTTAATTCATTTTCCCAATCGCTTTTTAATCCTTTGAAACTATTAATAGTTTTATCGTATTTATCAATGGTTTCATCTATTTTAGTGATTAATTGACCTGTATATTTTGATGCTGCTTCTGATCGTGATTCAAAAAAACATAAGTAAATGAAACTAAAAATCAATAAGATAATGATAAAAGTCATCAAATAGTCTTTCCAGGTTGTAGTATTTGTATCGGATGTAAATTTTCTTTTAAAGAAAACAAACAAAACAAATACAACGATAGCCATTACAACTCAAAGGTAATATAATTTAAAATTAAAATAACTTTTAATTAAATTTAAAGGAGATAGTACCATATATTATTTGCCTCCTTTGTTTTCGATTTCATCTAAAATACTAGTATCTTGGAAAAAAATCATTTTGTATGCTTGTTTTAAATCTGCTTTGTTAATTTCATTTCTGAGTGTTTCTCCTTGCCCTCTATTTCGAGCGAAAATATTTACAGATGTTTTTAAAAGGTTTTCTAAGGTGCGATTAGCTTTTAAATATTCTTTATCTGAAGGTATTTTTTCTAAAGATTCGTTAATGACTTCAAATAAGTACTTTTTAGCTTCCTCACTGTAAGGATTTTTCCTTTTGTTAATTAAAAATTCTAACATTTGTTGGCGTTCAACTTTATTTCCTGGTTTTAATTCGATGTTGTACGTAAAACGTGATTTAATTGCTTCATCAATTAAATGTATATGATTAGTAGCCCCAATGACAAAAATAGGTTTTTCAGGGTTATTATCCATCGAAGTCATTTCAGTTTTGAATTGGTTCACGACATTCGCGATTTCTGAACCACCTTCTAATTGACTTAAATTAACAAAGATGGTTTCACATTCATTTAAAAAGATGATAGCACCATTATTTTTTTCTGCAGCAATTCTTGCATCTGTGAATAAATTTTTAACCATCTGAGGAGTAATTCCTTTATACTTTTGGGAGAATAAAGAACTACTTATTTCAAAGAAAGGCAAATTGGTTTCTTTGGCAATCGCTCGTGCTAAAGTGGTTTTACCAGTGCCTAGGCACCCATACAATAGCGATAGATTACACTCGTGTTGGTTATTTACGTGCAGCCCCGCTCCAAACCGTACGAACAAGTTTCCAAGTATACGGCTTTCCCATTCATAGCCTATTTCTAGGATCTTTCAAATATTATTATTTGTTTGACTGTTTGTTTTTCGTCATCAATTGATGATTGTATTCGTTGGTGTAAACACTATAAATCTAACTTCTTCGCCTTGTACCTAGCTTTCCTAGGCTCCGTGTGAGGGCAATTATCTTAACTATTCCAAATTAAGTTTTAACTCCTCCGACTACTAAAAGCCTCTTTATCCTTGAGCCCAAAGGCTTTTCAATTCCCTTTGTTTGGGATGGTTTTTAGGAATCTCGAATTTCCGACATCATTATGCCCGATAGTTTTAGGTTCGCTTTCGTTTGCTAAATCCGTTGCGGATATACTAAAATATTTCTATTCTGACAAACGATATCATTGAGGTTTCCATTTAAGGTGACTTGTGATTATCTATAAAGACTTTTAATCTGTCCTTATATCTTCCTCAATCTTAAAGAATTTAATAACTTTTACTTTAAGGTTTGGGTATTACTATAT